>JBLIOB010000348.1:0-4350 GCA_047639575.1 Parvicellaceae bacterium | reverse complement strand
GCAATCAGCCTTTCGGGTGGCGGACCTGGCGGACCAAGCGGAGATTGGTATCATGTTAATGGGATTAGTTATCATGAAACACTAGATCAGCTAG
Organism: Parvicellaceae bacterium; assembly: GCA_047639575.1. GTDB lineage: Bacteria > Bacteroidota > Bacteroidia > Flavobacteriales_D > Parvicellaceae > JBLIOB01. The sequence goes on along the minus strand of JBLIOB010000348.1, from coordinate 4,256 downwards.
TATTTACTTCGCGAAAAGCAAGTGAGTTTTTTATAATTGATCACAGTACTACAACAGCTGAGGCAGCTTCGCATTCTGGCGGAACTTCTGGAATGGGTGGAGACCTTCTTTACCGATGGGGAAACCCTGGGAATTATGGAGTGTCAGGAACACAAATGATTCCTGGAGCATGCCATGACCCAAGATGGATTCCTGCAGGAAGACCTTATGCCGGTTATATTCAGTTTTGGAATAATGAAGCGTTAAGCGCTAGCACATCTGCTGTAGATTTAATTCTAGCACCAGAAAGCGGATCAACTTATTCATATGCTGCAGGTACATCTTATGCACCAACAACGTATACGAAGCGTCACGTTACTCTTGATAACTCAACTGGTCAATCTGCTTCTGATAGAATGTCTAACGGAAATATCTTTGTAGCAGTTTCTGGAGGGTATATGTACGAGGTTGATTCAAATGACAATTTAGTTTGGCAATACGCAGCTGGTCCTGCAAAAGCATTTAGATACGAATGTGATCATCCTGGAATAGCTGCGTTACTGGGTTCGAATCCGTGCGGTTTGGCATCTTCAGTAGATGAGTTGACTAATACTGACATCGTAGCTTACCCAAATCCGTCTGATGGCATCATGAGCTTTAAAGGAATGGAACTAAGTAATCAATTTGAAATTACTGTTTATGATTCGTACGGCAAGTTTATTCATTCTTCAAAAAATGAAAATAGCGTGAATCTTGAAAATGCTGCTCCTGGAATTTATTTAGTAAATATTTTATTAGACGGATCGAATTTAATTAGTAAGAAAATAACCATCATTAAATAGTTGGTGATTGTTCAGGACTTAAAGGTGGATTAGTTTTCGCCTTTAATTCTCCCTTATCTACCGTTTGTGGAGTAGATTCGTGAAGTGATCCAATTTTAAAGGTCTGATCAATGACCTTTTGTATCTTGTAATCGATACTTGGATTTGAACTTTCGCAGGGAGGTTTTGTTTAACGCCACCGAACACAAATACAAGCAAATGAATAAAAAAATTGCACTTGGAATTAGCCTTTTCGCATTTGTTCTTATTTCAACCTTAGGTTGTAATAAAGAAGCGGGTATTGGAGGATCTTCCACTATCACTGGCACCGTAATGGGTTTCGATTATAACCCTGCAACCGGTGACTCAACATTCTATGAGTTACTAGACGAACGAGTTCATATTATATACGGATCAGATCAATCTCTACCCTATCAAGATTCATATAAATCTTCTTGGAATGGAAAATATCAATTTGATTACCTGAAAAAAGGCACTTACTCTGTTTTTGCATATGAGAAATGTTCGACATGTGACAACGGTAAACAGGCTGTTTTTGCAACAGTTGAAATCACGAAAAACGGAACAGAAATTGACCTAGGTGACTTAAATCTTTTGCAATCGGAATAATGAGATTGACTTTCATAATACTTGCTTTAATTATTGGGGTACAAGGCCTCTCTCAAGATCGAGATTTTCAAATCTGGGCAGGTGTAAATTTTTCACATAAGTTTTCTAAAAAACTGAGCGCTTCGGTTGGGCAAGATGTAAGAACTGGCTATAATAGTCAGTTGATTAAAAAAGTATTTACGCAAGCATCCGTTACTTACAAAGTAATTAAGCCGATGAAAATTACATTGGGATATCGACATAATTTTTTATTTAACGAAAAAACGTCAGCTCCAGTAAAAAGGTTGTTTGCTGACTTTGTTTACTCTAAAAAAATAAAAAAGTTCAAGCCATCAGTTCGATTGCGATACCAACGTCAGTGGGACTACGAATCGTTCTCTAATACGTTTAGAGTTAAACTGAAAACGGCTATAAATCTTCCAAAGACCAAAGTGAATGCATTTGTTTCTGGCGAGCTTTTTAAAACAGTATTTAGACCAATGGATAAATTTAGATATACATTTGGTATAGACAGGTCTCTTAATAAAAAGATAGAAGCGAAATTGTATTATCGATTTCAAAAAGAAATAAATCAAACCAATGTGGAAAAAGTTAACATTGTTGGTTTGGGAGTTTCCTTTAAAATATAGTAAACCCACGGAGCTGCCCCGTGCTATAAAATAGAAAATGAAAATAAGATTACTACTTTTTACATTAATGCTATTGATTGGTTCAAGTCACTTAATTGGCCAAACATCGTTCAATGGGTTTGCTCTTTACAATGAATTAGGCAGCAATACCTCTTACTTAATTGATAAAGATGGGAACATTGCACATAATTGGTCATGTGCGGAATCGGGTAACTATGCAGTTAAACTTACAGACAATGGAAACATCGTAAGAGGTGCTTCTTATTCTGGCAATATCTTAACTGGAGCAGCTATTGGCGGATTGATTCAAGAATTAGATGCTTCCGCTAATGTAGTTTGGGAATATATATACTCTGATGCTAGTCATTGTTCGCACCATGATTTCTGCTTGATGCCAAACGGAAATGTAATTCTAACAGCTTGGGAAGTTAAAACTGGAAGTGAAATGGATGCTTCAGGATCTACGGCAAGCGATGAGAGTTGGCCAACACATTTTGTTGAACTTCAGCCTGATGGTGCTGGAAGTGCTAACATTATTTGGGAATGGCATATGTGGGATCACTTAATTCAAGATCATGATTCAACTAAAGCTAATTACGGAGTAGTTGCAGATAATCCGCAATTAATGGACATTAATGCGGTTCCAAAATTTTCAAATGATGGATTTTTCGGATATGATTGGTTTCATGTTAATGGGATCAATTACAATGAAAGTTTAGATCAATTGGTTTTTACTTCTAGAATGGGAAGTGAGTTTTACATTATTGATCATAGTACAACAAGTGCTGAAGCAGCAACCAATTCAGGAGGTAATTCTGGAATGGGAGGTGATTTATTATATCGATGGGGAAATCCTGCGAATTATGGAGCGCCAGGAACTCAAATGATTCCGGCAGCTGTGCACGATCCACAATGGGTAAAACCAGGAAGACCTTATGCAGGATATATTCAGTTTTTTAATAATGAAGGAGTTAATTCAAACTCTTCATCCGTAGACTTAATCCTTGCACCGGAAAGTGGAAACACTTATTCATGGACACCTGGAACATCATATGCTCCAACTACCTTCACAAAAAGGCATAATGCTGTAGCGTTTTCTTCTGGTCAATCTGCGTCTGATCGTATGTCTAACGGAAATGTATTTGTTGCCGTATCTGGCGAGTACATGTACGAAGTGGATTCTAATGACAATATGGTTTGGCAGTATAATGCTGGACCGGCTAAGGCTTTCAGATATGAATGTGATCATGTTGGATTAACAGCATTGTTAGGTGCGGATCCTTGTAATTTAGTCTCTGTTGGTGAATTAGACGATAAGGATATATCGATCTACCCAAATCCATCTAAGGGCATGTTTAACATTACTGGAATCGAGCTGAACACTGAAATGGAAATAAGAGTGTACGATGCATTTGGAAGCTTAGTTCTTGTTTCTCAGAATACGAATTCAGTTAATCTACAAGATCAACCAAATGGCTTCTATATGGTTAATGTTATTCTTGAAGGAACAAAATTGTTTCGAAAGAAGATTGTTTTAATGAAATAGTTTTAAATGAAAAAGATCCTTTTACTCTTATTTCTTTTTACTTGTTCGTTTGGTAAGTATACATACAGTCAACAAGGTTTGTATTCTGCTGATACCATAAGAGAAATGCGGATTTACTTTGCTGAAGCCAACTGGGACTATATTTTAGATAGTTTGTATGTAGAGGGATTACAAAGTAGACTAGCAGGAACCGTAGTAATTGATGGTCAGTCTTTTGCAAGTGTAGGAATTAGATACAAAGGATTTAGTTCGGCCAGCGTAACAAGAGTTAAAAACCCTTTTAATTTTGATCTCGATTATGTTGTTGCAGGTCAAAACTACGAGGGTTATGACAAGATTAAACTAAGTAATGTAATTCAAGATCCCTCCTTCATGAGAGAGGTCTTATCCTATGAAATTGCTCGAAAGTACATGCCCGCATCTGAAGCAAACTTTGCCAACTTGTACATAAACGATACGCTGTGGGGTTTGTATACAAATGTTGAAGCCGTTAATAAAGATTTTCTTAAAAATAAATATGGGTCGAGAGATTACACCTTTGTTAAAGGCAATCCGAGCACGGTTGATTTAAACGGTGATAATTCAAATTTAGGTTTGAGTTATGGCACGGACACTGCAGATTATTATCCTTATTACGATATGAAGTCGGAC
>JBLIOB010000347.1:0-4362 GCA_047639575.1 Parvicellaceae bacterium | reverse complement strand
ATTTGTGAAGAACCACGCGAACGAATCGTTAAACCAATTTTCGAACTGCCGATAAAATTTACGAATGATCATTGTTTATCCTATTTTATATGAGAATATTTAGCTTTATTAAATTACTGATAACCAATGCACTTATAACATCATCAGCTAATACTCATTAACAACGCGCTGTTTATTTCATTATTTTGTGAGCGAATGAGTTTTAGAGAAAAGAATATAGAATGGAGACAAACGGTAGTATTTGTTCTATTAATTGGTCTATTTCTTGGCTCACTCACGATGTTAAACATCCTTGGAACCTCTAAATTCATTGATTTATCATTCAATTTAGGATCATTTAAAATTCCATTTATTCTTGCAGTTGGAGTATTACCCTATCCGATCACCTTTTTATGTACCGATTTAATCAGTGAACTATTCGGAAGAAAGAAAGCGAATCTTGTTGTTTGGGTAGGCTTGTTTCTTAATGTCTGGGTATTATTCATTCTATGGTTAGGTGGAATTTTAGATGCTCCTGAAAATTTAACAGAGGAAGGTAGGGTTCCTTTTGAAGCTGGCCTTAACGGTTTAGCCCCCACTCAATACGCATTTTATGAAATCCGACACCTCACTTTGGTTGCGACTCTAGCTTCCATGATTGCGTATTTTGCTGCTCAGTTCGTTGATGTCCAAATTTTTCATTGGATAAAAAAGAAAACGAAAGGTAAAAAATTGTGGCTCCGAAATAATGCGTCAACTCTTGCTAGTCAGATGATCGATTCAGTACTAGTCATCTTTATTACTTTTCTTTTTACTGACGCACTTCCCATTGACGAAACTGAATCAATAATCCCACAGCTTTTTACCCATTTTATAATCCCTGGGTATGTTTTTAAAATGCTAGTGGCGTTGTTAGACACTCTTCCGTTTTATTGGTTTGTTCGGTTTTTTAGGAAATATTTACATCTAAAAGATAACTTATCTCATTCTTAAACGTTAATTCACACAGTGAAACTCATCGTAACCATCTTGGCATTATTAATTGTTAGCAGCTCTTCTGCTCAAATGATATCCGTGATAAAAGCTGGAACTACTAAACGAGTTATCTATCATACAGGCGACTTTATTCATTTGGAAACTGCAAACAGAGACATCTCTGGAGAGTTGTTTTTAATTTCTGACACTTTACTAGTAATTGGAGAAGAGGTGGTTTATGTAGACAACATAATCACCGTTATCGACTATTCTAAAGGCCGGTTCGCAAATAATGCAAGCCAGAAGTTGATTGCCGGAAGCATTTTTTACTTTCTGCTTACAACAGTAAATAGAGTCGGGAATAAAAACGATCCTGTATTTACAGACTACAACACCAACATCTCCTTAGGATTAATCGTAACTGGCATTATTGTTGGAACATTTAAGAAACGGAAGTTCAAACTAGATAAAAAGAGCCGTCTAGCGATCTTAAACCCTTAAGTTTACCTCATGAAATTTACCTTCTTACTTTCTTTACTGGGAGTATCATTAATTGGACTATCGCAACAGGCCGTGGTTATTGATTCCAACTCTTTTGATTCGCAATTATTACTTGAAAACTTACAAGCGTTTTCGGCAGACTCTATGGCTGGAAGAGGAACAGACACGGAGGGCGGAAATAAATCGATTGAATTTGTGAGCAGCCGTTTTGAAGCGCTTCATTTACTGAAATTTGACGGTTCTTACACTCATAAGTTTGATTTTGCAAATCAGTTTTTAAAATCAAAAATGAGTGGGACCAATGTAATGGGCTGGATTAAAGGAAGTAAAAACCCAGACAAGTACATTGTAATTAGTTCACATCATGATCATTTGGGTACTAAAGACGGTGAAATCTATAATGGGGCTGATGATAATGGCTCAGGGACTTGCGGACTATTCTCCATTGCAGAATACTTTAGCAAAAACCCACCCCGGTCTTCTATCATTTTCGTGGCGTTCGATGCTGAAGAGAATGGATTAATTGGATCCAAACACTTTGTAAATAAACCTCCAGTAGCGTTAAAGAAAATTAAGTTTAATCTCAATATGGATATGGTAAGTAGAGACGAAAAACAGCAGATCTTTATTTGCGGAACTGCGCATTATGCGAAGCTTAAACCTTTGTTTAACGAAGTCGATACTTTATCTACTATCAACGTAACGTTTGGGCATGACTCAGGGGCAATGAGGTCAGAAGATTGGACGTATGCAAGCGATCATGGTTCATTTCATAAAAAGAAGATTCCGTTTGTCTATTTAGGAGTCGAAGATCATGTTGATTACCACAAACCTACAGACACTTTTGACCGAATCGATAATCACTTTTATTTGGAAGCAATTCGCGTAGCGCTTAGAATAACCACCTTAGTAGATCAATCTAGTAAAAACCTTAAATAAAGTTTAATTAACGATTAGTCGTTGAACGTTTCTAACTCCACCAACCTCAACTACAACGAGGTATAGTCCGCTGTCCAAGTTGTTTAGATCAATTGTTTTTCGATATCCGGAAATACTTCCTTCTGCCACTAATTTCCCCGACACCCCAAACATCATATAATTCCCAATGACCATTTTTTCAAATTGAAGCTGCACCGTTTCGTTGGCTGGATTAGGATAAATTATCAGTCTATAAGTTGGTAGTTCTCCATCTCTCACGCCAGTCAATAGCCCATTGCCTTTGTAATAAATTACACCTCCTCTTTCGGTTCCAAAAATTAGATCAATCTTCCCGTCACCATTTATATCGTAAGCTGTGGGAGCGGTGCTAGGACCTTCGTTTGTACCCGTTACTATTGAGTCTAATAAAGCAAAGTCTCCATTTAAGTTCCCATCAATGCTATCGTAATGAATGATTTCTCCATTACTCGTACCCACAAACATTTGAGTTTCTCCAGCTGTATTCTCGAAAAATCGAGGAATAGAATTCTGAATCTTTCCACCGTTAAAGATCGATTGGATTCCGCCTAGCGTATCCGTTAAGAGGCTGTAACTTGGTGAAACACTGCTTCCGGTGTTTTCATAATAGTTGATATTGCCATTGCCCTCGCCTACTACAAGGTCTAGGTCTAAATCATCGTCTAAATCAATAAAATATGGAGCCGCAGACAAGCCAACATCGATAACCGATCCAGATCCGTCCTGGTAATTTGGTTGTGTCAAGACAAATGATGCTGTGGCTCCAGCGCCTGCCGTATTTGTGAAATAATGCAAAACTCCGTCAAAGTCTCCAATCATCATGTCTTCATCCCCATCACCATCCAAGTCGCCAAACGTAAGCACCATGTTTTTAGCCGTTCCTGCAACGTTTAAATTCATGTACTTTTTAGTAATCAAATGAAACGCTGGATCCGTTACAGTTCCTTGATTTTCGTAAAGCCAAGCTGTTGGCTCGTGTAATCCTGTTAATTTGTTAAGTGTTCCGTAATTGGACACTACTAAGTCCATTAAACCATCTGCATTATGATCGAAGAAAGTTGGAATTCCTCCTGTGCCAAGATCAATCATTCCATCTTGCAAGAAATTGTTTTGCTGAAAACTAAAAATTGGACTGTCATCTGTATTCGTATTTAGAAAATAATGAATACTAGTGTTGTCCTCACTTATTGCTGTAGTATTAGAAGTAACTACTAAATCTCTGATTCCATCATTGTCAATGTCTTCATAAAAAGAGGCTGGGAATATTTGGATGTTGGCAGGCATATCATAAGACGGGAAAGTCATGTCAATAGAATCCATACTTGAATTACTATTTACCGTAGTTCCACTATTCCTGAGCATCGCTATAGTATTAGACATGATATCGCCCAACAACAAATCCATAACACCACTTCCGTTTAAATCTAAGGCCAACACTGTTGATCCTGAATGCAGTTTTGGGGTAGCTCCTGTAGGCATTTCTACTACCGTTAAATCACTATTGTCACAGGTGTCATAAAGGCTAATCGTGCTCGACCCCATTGATTCCATAAAATGGCCCCAACAATGATTACGCAATTCAAATATTAAGGAATCACTGTGGCCATAAGTTTCTTGTGAAAGATTTCTATGATACTCTAAGTAGTCTCCAAATTGATCAAAAGTTAATACATCTAGATCACCGTCATTATCAATATCAGTAACTGAAGGAACGTCTACTGAACTCACATACAAATTCAATGCGAGTAATGGATAGTCTGAATAAATTAAAGGGGTCTCAATTGAAAACTGCAAGTTGCCTGGAGTCGAAATATTCTTCCAAACTTTAATTCCACCTACCGTATGTCCGAAGATGTCTTTTAAACCGTCTCCATCAAAATCTCTAAGTAGCACCCAGTTTTGCAATTCACCTGGAAACTGGCTTTCATAACTTGGATCATGCTTGTAATC
>JBLIOB010000346.1:0-4401 GCA_047639575.1 Parvicellaceae bacterium | reverse complement strand
AAAAAATAAAGGAAAAGGGCCAGTACATAACAAAAGCTACAACGATCATAGCGGCTAAACGCCGCTACGCCGTGTAGCTAACCGTTATGCTTAATCAAATGAAGTGCGAGAGTTCAAATAGGAACTGAAGCACATTATAAATAAAATAATCTGTTGTAATATGAGAATAGAGAGAAGTTTAAAATAAAGCGTCATTTTAATTCAATACTAAAAATTGATCTTGGGAAGATTGAATTTAATAAATTCTTACTCTGTGATGGATATGATATAAATTTAGATAATTATAATTACTAACGAATGAAATTTAAAGAAATATCTGAAGAGCTGATTTACAATGGTTTCTTCAAGTTTACGAAATTGAAAGTTGAATTCGATAAATATAGTGGAGAGAAAGGAATCAAGAATGTGGAGATGTTTGAAAGAGGAGATTCTGCTTCAATTGTACTCTATGAGACTGACACGAAATCACTTTTGTTTACTGAACAATTTAGATACCCTACCACAAAAAACGATAGTGGTTGGTTAATGGAATTGGTCGCAGGGAAAATAGAAGAGGGTGAATCTCCAGAATCTTCTACAAGAAGAGAAATTGAAGAAGAGATAGGATACACTGTTTCAAGTATTGAAAATATAGGAATCTATTATTTGTCCCCAGGAGGAACATCTGAAAGAATTCACTTGTTTTATGCGGAGGTTAAAACTACGGACAAAACCATACAAGGTGGTGGAAAATTTGAAGAATCTGAAGACATAAAGCTTATCAAAATAAAAGTTGAGAATCTTAATGATTTCGTAGAATCCAAAGAAATAAAAGATGCAAAGACAATGATTGGAGTTAATTGGTTTCTAATAAATAAGAAAAATGACTAAGCATAACAATGTTTACCTGACAAGCCTCCTAAACGTCGGCCTGCAGGTACACTACCGTTGGTGACAACCAAAAATCAACCGGGGCATCCTAGGGTAAATTTAATGCATGTCATTAAACGAACTGATTTTTTGGAGGATATGTATAGCCTATTCATTAAACGTATTTTTTAGCAATTGAAATATTTAAATTATGCGAATGATTCATCTTAAATCATTTTTCTTTTTAGTCTTGGTTACTGTATTTTATGTAAACGAGTTAAAAGCGACCACTTATTATGTTTGCGACTGTGCCTCTGGTGCTGATCCAAATTGTATAGTTGGAAACGATTCCAATAATGGCACCAGCATCAGCTCTCCCTGGCAAACCACAACAAAGGTGAGTACGGTAATAAATTCGTTGCAGGCAGGTGATCAGGTTTTATTTGCAAAAGGTGGCGCCTGGTTTGACGCTTCGCTTACTCAGGTTTATAATTTCAATTCTTCCGCTTCAAACCCAATTGTGTTTGATAGTTATGACCCATCGTGGGGTGGTACAGCTAAGCCGATCCTTACAGAATCAAGAGCAGCTACCAACCTTTTCAATTTTGTCGATGGGGGAAATGCTGATCACGACGAAGGTTATATTGTTCGGAATTTGGACATGAGAGGTGGAGGTAGCGGGCAGTGGGCAGTATTTGCTTACAACGATGCCGACTATATTACGCTGGAGAATCTGGATATTTCCGGTTTTGGGATTGGCGTGCATTGTGCCGGCGCCAATGCTCCTAACCCTGGAGCTGATGGACAAAATCAGCACATGAAATTATTGAATGCTACTATTACTGATTGCTCTGTGCAGGGTTTTCTTGGAGGCGGAGACAATTTACATATTGAAGATTGTTATTTTGAGAATAACGGATTTGCTGCGGCTATTTTCAATCACAATATTTATGTCAGTAATGGCGATACAGTAATTATTCGAAACAATGAACTTTACAGGTCTGCAGTGATAAATGGCAATGCCGATGGCGTTTCGATGGTTGTGCATGGCTTTCATGACAGCCTTTTGATAGAAGGGAATTACGTTCATGAAGACCCTGGAATGGTAACCGGAAATGCCTGGGGAATTGCGGTGGATCCTGGGGGGTATGGCACTCCGGAAGGTGCCACTGGACTAATCATCAGAGGGAATTTGCTCGTGAATATGTTCAACATAGGTATCGCAATAACTTCGTGCCCGGATGCGATTATCGAAAATAATGTGATAATCAATGAAAATGCTGCTGACTTTAGAGCTATTGTCGCTCCCAACCGAATGAGAGATAATGATGATCTGCTTATGACAACCGTAACCATTCGCAATAATTCAATCTACATGCGTAACGCCAACGTTTTTACACAGGCGATTACACTTGGGGAAGAAGGAACCGACCACGTTGTTGTGAGTAATATTGTTTCAACAGATGATGGGAATGGTTTTGAGATGAACCTTGCTGACAGCGACTACCTGAGTGTTGATTACAATTTGATGCAACTTTTAAACGGTGCGAAATGGGGAGGAGGGCAAACTTTGAGTTCCTGGTCTGCGTCAAGAGGGTTTGATCTTCATTCGATCTCCGATGATCCATTATTCACTTCTCCGGGATTTCCTGATTATGATCTTATGCCTTTGGGATCCTCCCCTGTCATCGACGCAGGCCATCCGACAATGAGCGCAGCTATTGATTATACAGGTACGCAGCGTTTGGGTATTGCTGATATCGGGGCTTTTGAAGGCTTAGGATTGCTCCCGGTAGAATTAGTCTTTTTTGAAGGAAGACAGTCAGAAGAGGAAGTCTTATTAAACTGGACAACCGCATCAGAACTAAATAATCGCGGATTTGAAATTGAAGAAAGTCAAAATGGGGAGGATTTTCAAAAGATTGGAGAACTACAAGGAAATGGAGCGACTTTCGAACAAAAGGATTACACCTTCAAAGTTGAAAATCCTCAAATAGGAATTAATTACTACCGTTTGAAGCAAAAAGATTTTGATGGTCAATTTGAATATAGCCAGGTGATAAGTGTTAATTTTAAAAGAATAAATGGAAATATTGGAGAGTTTTATCCCAACCCAAGCAATTCAGGGGTAGTAACATTGGAGTACACTTCCCTAAATGATGAGGAAATCTCAGTTTCTGTTTTTGATATGACAGGAAAGTTAGTTTTTAGTCAAGTACAATCTATTGTTAGCGGAGAGAACAATTTTAATTTTTCGACATTAGTGAAAGGGATTTACATTGTAAAATTGGGCTTTGAAAAAAGTCATATCTACCGAAAGCTAATCATAGAATAAAGGAGATAAAGCTGCCACCAACAATGTGGATAATGTTCAGTGCCTCCACAAGGTCGGCACCGGCATATCCACCCACGTTGTAGGTAATAACTATTCAGAACACTGGAATTGATTAGAGAGCTAACGGTTAAAAAAGAAAATTTTTCATTAGATTTGAAGTAAATTGTTAAAACTTGAATATTGATAATTACCAACTTATGAACGTTAGTCAGAATTTAATGAGAAAAGAGTGGGATGCTGATTTTGAACAGAAAATTATGAGATGTTGTTATAAAAACTAAAAAAATAGATATGGGATTTATTGAAGAAATAAAAAAGCCATTCAACATTGTGATGCTTATTTTGGCTATTGCATCTGTTCTTTTTACTACGATATTCTATTTTATGAGTATTAAGAAAACTGAATTTTCATATTCTATTGAAGCAACAACTAAAATTATTGATAGTAAATTGACAGGACCAAAAATTAGAGTTTTTAGTGATAACAATAACGAAATTACTTCTGACATATATAGTTCGAGTATTATACTTTGGAATTCTGGGGATTACCCTATTAACAATGATGATATAAGAGTTAGACCTTCAATAATAATATCTGGAATAAGTGAATTAATAAGTAATCCAACGACAAAGGAATCCCATCCTTTGGTAACTAAGTTTAAACTTCATAAGGATACAATTGAAGAAAATAAGTTTAATTTAAATTGGAAATATTTTGACCCTCAAAAGGCAGTAAGGATTAATTTCCTATATACTGCGAAAGATGATAATAGCTTCGACATTGAAATCGAAGGTAATATACTAGGTGTTGAAGAATTTCATAGAGTAGAAATTGAGCCGTATAAGAATAAGAAAAGTTATATAATAATCATGATTTCTTTAATAGCTTTATTAATCATAATATCAACATATGCTTTAATTAGGTTTCGAAGAACATCCAGTAGGAAATATTTCTATATTATAAATCTAGTAATGGCTATTTTAATGTTATTCTTCGTAATATACATGGGATTCTTCTATTCGATAAAAACCCCAATATTTTGACAAGAACTACCTACAACAAAGCATATAACGATCAGTCGGGCTAAGCGCCCGCCCGCCGTATATGCCCGACGTTACCAGCAACAGGCAAAAAAGCCATCTCCCTAAGCGGTCGATTTTTTAAATCCTATGCGGATTATAAAAATGCAGCTGGTAACACCGGGTATTCGCACATG
>JBLIOB010000345.1:0-4403 GCA_047639575.1 Parvicellaceae bacterium | reverse complement strand
GCGCGAAAAGTATCAATTCGACTTTATAAATCAAGCCAAAATAGCTGAACAAAATTCAGAGGAATTAGAACAACTAAAGTTTTCAGAAGAACAAATATCTGACGAACAGCTAAAAATGATGTTCGTTTGCTGCCACCCAACGATTTCCGAAAACGCTCAAATTTGCTTGATACTTAAAATCCTCTGCGGATTTAGTATTGGAGAAATAGCAAATGCTTTTTTTACATCAAAAGAAACAATCAACAAACGGTTGGTTAGAGGTCGAAAGCAACTGCGTGAAAATGGCGTAGACTTTGAATTACCAAGTAATATCAATCAAAACCTTCCAATTGTTCTTAAAGCAATTTTCTTGCTTTTCAATGAAGGGTATAGCCCTACTCAAAAAAATGAACTCATACGATATGACTTATGTCTGGAGGCGATTCGACTATCCGAATTATTGGTAAACAATGAGGAAATTGAAAAGAAATCCGATTGCTATGCGCTTTTGGCTCTAATGTATTTTAATGCTTCACGTTTTGATTCACGGATGAACACAACCAATTCAATTATCGAAATGGGCAAACAAGACCGCAAGAATTGGAGTCAAAAATTAATCAATAAAGGCATTCATAGATTGAATCAAGCCAAAAGTGAAAAACACGTTTCAGTCTATTTGATTTTAGCTGCTATTTCAGCTAATCATTGTATAGCTTCGAGTTTTGAAAAAACGGATTGGAAGGAGATTTTATCACTATATGACCATCTTGTCGAGTTAGGGCATACTCCAATTGTCCGACTGAACAGAAGTGTTGCGCTTGCTAGAGTAAAAGGTAATAGAGCAGCTATATTGGAATTGGAAAGACTTAAAACAGAGAAAGGGATTGACGAAAACCATCTTTATCATTCAACCTTAGCAGAACTTTACAAAGTTGTTAACGAAACAGATAATGCTAAAAAATGCTTTAATAAGCCAATTTCATTGGCCAAAAATGAACGTGATATAAAATTACTTCAAAAAAGATTAGTACAAGTTGTCCCTGTTTCTTGATCTCGATTGTTTTAGGGGTGTACAGAAGTGAATTGAAATTGAAACAAGATGTCTCCGAATAACTCATTTAAAGCCAGTGAAGTCAGCTTTCTTTATTTCCATGATGGCTATGAACTTGCCTGTAAGAAAGGTAGGAAGAGAGAGCTTTGTCCTGACGATCAAATGGGAAATTTCGATTCTTTCGTCGGATCAGTTATTCTCGACAATCAACTCAATGCTTAGATCACTTCTTTCGGATCAAGATGAAAAGTTAGGGGGAGTATAGAATACTATGATAAAAGTTGTTTGCTTAGGGCAATGGACAAACAACAACTACAAGCATTTTTCCCAGCGGGGTTATTAAATTATTTTGAGGTAGTATCCTGGTTTATCAAAAAAATGATTCGCGAAGGGAAGATGAGGGCCGCTCAACCTTTGGAAATGGCAGGTAAGGTTTTATCTTATGAGAATGGTAGTTTTATAGACGGCCCATTTAACGACACCAAAGAGGTTATATCGGGATATTACCACATTATAGCAGAGGGTTTAAGTGAAGCCCTTGAAATTGCAAAGGCCGACCTAAGATTTGAGGATGGAAAATGGCGAATAGAAATTCGTCCAATAATGAAAGTTGACGGAATTAATTAGTCTATTCAAACATTTGCAAGAAGGAAAAATAATAGCAGCTTTGGTACTTACCCAAAGTCGCTATTTTAAATAAAGCATAATATAGAAAGCCATCGTTTCAAAATCCGCAGCAAGGCTTATACTTGTATCGAGTGATTCCGTTTATTACACTCTCTTGTATGAACGCAAGCGGATATATCTATTCAGATTGAGCTAATTCTTCGGCCCTCGTAAGTGCAGCTTTCACACCTTTACGGAAAGATTCTTGAACAGCACTGGAATTAAATCCTTCTATTGCGGCTTCTGTGGTACCTCCTTTACTCGATACCTTTGAGATCCATTCTTCGCATGTGAAGTCATGTTTATTGAACAAATCTACAGCACCTTTGAAAGTCTGATAAGTAAGCAATTCCGCTTCTGATTCAGTGAATCCCATTTCTTTTGCAGATTCGATCAAAGATTGCATGAAGTAGAATACATATGCTGGTCCTGAACCTGAAATGGCTGTTGCTGCATTAATCATATTCTCTCGCTCGACATATATCGTTCTTCCGGAAGCAGCAAGTAAATTCTGAACAGTTACTAATTCTATCCTTGTTACTTCTTCCGAAGAAGTATAGACAGTCATGCCTACTCCGATCTGCGCTGGTAGATTAGGCATAGCGCGAATAATCTTAGTCGCTCCAAGTCCTTTTCTTAATGTCTCTAAAGTGACACCTGCCATAATCGACAATATCAATTGCTGCGGGTCCATGAATTCACGAATAGAAGTAAAAAGTTTCCCAATATCCTGAGGTTTCACCGCCATAACGATGAGATCCATATCGCTAATGTAAGTTCCCGGAGTTCCTACTACCTGACCTACTTCAAGAGACTTGAGTGTTTCGGCCTTTTCGGGAGATTTCTCAAGAATATACATGTTCTCAGCCTTAACATTATGCGACTTAAGGAAGCCTCTTGCATAGGTTAATCCCATATTTCCTCCTCCGATGATCAGTATTTTCATGATGTATACTTTGTGTTTTGCGAATGTCTTATTATGCTTTAAGCAAAAACCATACTAATCCGAATTTATTCGAGGATCTGAGTTGATTAGAACATAAAATAGGAAACTACTTTCTGCCTTCGGAGCAAAACAAATCTCATCTCACTACATTTGCGGCCCTTAATGATATTAAAAATCGCACATGGATTTTAAAAGTATAATCGCCCATTGTAAAGAATACGGATTCATATTTCCATCAAGTGAAATATATGATGGACTCTCAGCCGCCTATGACTATGGTCCGAATGGTGTGGAGCTCAAGAATAACATCAAGCAATATTGGTGGAAGAGCATGACCCAAATGCACGATAACATAGTCGGACTTGATGCCTCAATCTTTATGCATCCAAAGACTTGGAAAGCAAGTGGTCACGTAGATGCTTTTAATGATCCATTGGTAGATAATAAAGATAGCAAGAAGCGATATCGCGCGGATCAGTTGATTGAAGGGTATTGTGAGAAGATCGATAAGAAGATTATCAAGGATGTAGATAAGGCTCGTAAGAGATTCGGAGATGCATTCGATGAGCAAGAGTTCAGATCTACCAATCAGCGAATTTTAGATCGCCAAGCTACTATAGACAAAATAATGGGTCGTCTTGGGTCACTCATGACTGCGGGTGATATGGTGGGGCTAAAATCCTTGATAGAAGAATTAGAGATTGCTGATCCGGAAAGTGGAAGTAGAAACTGGACGGATGTACGTCAGTTTAATTTGATGTTCTCTACTCAATTGGGAAATGTTGCTGGCGAGGAGGGTAAACTCTACTTACGACCTGAAACCGCTCAAGGAATTTTTGTTAATTTTCTAAATGTTCAGAAGTCTACAAGACAAAAATTACCGTTCGGTATTGCGCAAATAGGAAAGGCATTCAGAAATGAAATCGTCGCTCGACAGTTTATATTCCGTATGCGAGAATTCGAGCAAATGGAAATGCAGTTTTTTGTAAAGCCCGGTACTGAAATGGAATGGTATAAGCACTGGAAAGCAACTCGTATGAAGTGGCATACTTCTCTTGGAGTGCCAGAAAGCAAATTGCGATTCCATGATCACGATAACTTAGCACATTATGCTAATGCTGCTGTAGATATAGAATTCGAATTTCCATTTGGATTTAGAGAATTAGAAGGGATCCATAGTAGAACAGATTTTGACCTCAAGAGTCACCAAGAATTATCAGGCAAGAAATTACAATATTTTGATCCCGTTGCTCAAGAGAATTATACGCCTTACGTAGTAGAAACATCTATCGGTTGTGACCGAATGTTCCTCGCACAGATTAGTCTCGCTCTACAAGAGGAAACAGTTCCTGATGCAGATGGAAAGGAGTCGACCCGCACAGTAATGAAATTGAATCCTGCTATAGCTCCTGTCAAGTGTGCTATTCTTCCGCTTCTAAAAAACAAAGAAGAGTTGGTCAACGCTGCAAAGGACGTTACTTCTAAATTAAAGAAGACGATGATCACCCAATACGACGAGAAGGATGCGATAGGTCGCCGCTATCGTCGTCAAGATGCCATTGGCACTCCGTATTGTGTAACTGTAGATTTCGAGACTTTAGAAAACCAAACAGTAACAATCAGAGATCGTGATAGCCTCGAACAGCAAAGAGTCCACATCGATCAGGTGTCTGGAATTATTGGAGAGAAGATAGATGTCAATAGTTTGTTGTAATATTCTTAATAAGAGGGGATAAGTAGTTTTTTATTTCTCACATTGTA
>JBLIOB010000344.1:0-4409 GCA_047639575.1 Parvicellaceae bacterium | reverse complement strand
CCCGTCATCGCGTAGCGATTCTTCTTTAGCTTACGCCATCCTTCTGCCGAAAGAGAGTTCGCTTTGCTTGAACCAATGACTTCTATATTTGAATCTTCCTGTTCTTCCATTTAGGTCTGTAAAACCCGCTAAGTATAACTATGAGCACAATATACAAACTATACCATATCGAAGCTATCGGGAAAGACAACAACGGTAAATATTTTTTCATGCGCTGAGCGACCAAAAATAGAAACAAAAAGTCAATAGCAAACTTTGAAAGCACTGCAATTAGACCAATCCCCATCTCAACGCCTTGAATGACATTAAGCGCTATCTCAAATAAAACAAAAACGTTAGTTAGAAAAACCACTATTCCAGCCAAAATCACATCAAAACTTTGGCCTTTTTTCGTTTTACTTGCCCAACGTACCCGTTGTTTTAAATACTTCCCAGGAGATCTTTCAGCTTTTGTTTTCACGCAACACTTTTCGTTCAGTGTATATGCAATCTCCTTTTTGGCTTTTGAAAATGATCGAAGTAAATAAACATCGTCTCCAGATGATATTGAAATATTGTCGTTAAACCCACCAAGATCTTGAAAGGTTGATTTACGATAAGCCATGTTCGCAGCATTACAAAGGAAAGGCGTACGCATGTGGTTTGCAGCCTTACCGATTCCTTGGTAAGAAAGAATTTCGGAATTCTGAAGTTGAGAATTACTAAATACAACGCTTCCACAAACCATGTCCTTTTCTGGAAATGGCGCTAGTAAATAGTTGAGCCAATATTCGGGAACTTCACAGTCAGCATCAGTCTGAACAATAATTTCATTTGATGCTTTAGCAATTCCTTCTGTAATAGCATTTTTCTTTCCTTCTCCTTTCGCATGAATTATTCGAATATTTAAAAAAGAGTTAGAAAAATCATAAAGCTCAGAACCATCATCTGAATGATCATTTATTAAAATAATCTCAATCAAGTCTTTGGGATAGCTGAGCGATTCAAATGATGCAACTAAATTTGCTAATGTTTCTTTTTCATTTCTAAAAGGGACTAGAATAGTAGCCGCGATCTGGTCCGTTGATTCCTTATGCTTTTTAGAAGAAATAAGCGCAACAGCATTTACGAAAATGTAAAAGAGATACAATCCGACTACAAATAAACCAAGACTTTCGAAATACTCAACTCTCACAGTTATTCTCTCTTTTTTACAAACAACACTAAGATCCCTCCAATAATTGAAGCAAGTGCAACATTTAACATCCATAGCATCAAAGAGGCAGACGTAGCCTCAGCTTCTGGTATATAGGCCCCGAAAAATGCAATAACTACCAATTCCCTAAACCCTAGTTTTCCTAATAAAGTTGGCACTAAGGAAATCGTCAAATACAATAAACCTATTAGCATTAGACATGTTCCAAAATTCATGTCAGCACCGAAAAAGATAAACAATAAATAAAACTGAATTGCGAAAACCAAGTATCTGAACAAACTCCACCCTAGGGCTTCTAGTAAAAGAAGCTTTGAATGGTCTTTTAAAAAATTAAGCCGATCGTTATATTTTCTGAAATACTTAAAACGGAATACGAAGTCTATTAATGCTCCAGGGAAAAAGTAAACCAATAACAACAGAACTAATCCTAAACTAAATCCTCCAGCAAACAAGAGTGGTTCTACCACAAACTGCCCCATTTCTTCATTCCCTATTGCCTGAATAGGAATAGGGAAAAATGCTACAACGAAAGCCCCTACAACTCCAAATATGATCGTAGCTAATAGCTGTGAAAGATTTCCTACGAATGTGTTCATGGTGCCAACGAGCACCTGCTCTTTTGGCAAATACATAACTCTTCCAACAAATCCGCCAATTCTATTTGGCGTAAATATTCCGGTTGCGTTACCAGTAAATGCGGCTTTAACCGCCAGCGAAAGACTTATTGGGTATTCCTTTTTCATCAATCGCTTCCATTTGTATCCTTCACTTCCCCAATTAACGAGCACCAATAAGAAAGCTATTCCAATTAGCCACCATTCACCATTGGCGAATGATTCTTTAACGCTGATCCAAACATCTGCTATTCCTTCTTGCGCTGTTAGCTCTTTCCAAACAAACCAAATTGAGCCTATAAAAATTGCTAACTTGAGCAATAGGAATAAAATCTTATATATTTTTGATTTATCGATAACGGCAGGTTTGTCTCAAAAGTACTGATATTGGAGAAGAGCGGAAAAATAATTCTTGGAATTGACCCTGGAACATCTATGATGGGTTATGGATTAATTGAAATTATTGGAAAAGATATGAAGCTCCATGACATGGGGATCATCAATTTGACCAAAATTCAGGGTCATGATCAGAAATTGAAAAAGATTTTTGAAAAAGTGTTGGTTTTAGTAGATACACATTCACCTGATGAATTAGCAGTTGAAGCTCCATTTTTCGGTAAAAACGTTCAATCCATGCTAAAGTTAGGCCGGGCTCAAGGAGTAGCAATGGCTGCGGCTTTATATAGAGATATCCCTATTTTCGAGTACTCTCCAAGAAAAATTAAACAAGCAGTAACCGGTAATGGAAATGCTTCTAAAGAGCAAGTTGCCAAAATGCTCCAAACGTTACTTAAAATTGATAAACTTCCAAAGAATCAAGATGCGACAGACGGAGTTGCAGCGGCCGTTTGCCATCATTTCCAAAATAATCATGGAGTTCAGGGCAAGTCTTATGGTAGTTGGAAGTCTTTCTTAACTGACAATCCAGATAAAAAGATGACTTAGGCACTTGCTATCTGGTTGCAAATTTTATCCATTTCTTCTGCTGTAAAGGACAACTTAGGTCGAGAGAAATCTATGTCACTCACATTATTCAATGGAACCAAGTGAATATGTGCGTGAGGCACTTCCAATCCTATTATGGCAACGCCTATTCTTTCACAAGGGATGACTTGATCCATTTTCAAAGCAATCTCTTGAGCAAACTTCATCATTTCTCCTAGTTCATCAGGAGCAACATCAAAAATATAATCAACTTCTTTCTTAGGTACAACGAGTGTGTGCCCTTTAGCTAATGGTGCAATATCTAAAAAAGCATAAAAGTGTTCTGATTCGGCAATTTTATAAGATGGAATCTCTCCATTTATAATTTTAGAAAATATAGATGCCATTAACGGGTAATTTCCATTATTTCAAAATCCATTAAGCCCGTTGGAGTTTGAACTTGGGCTACATCACCAACCGCTTTTCCTAAAAGACCCTTTGCTAAAGGAGAGTCGATGGAAATTTTACGCAATTTCAAATTAGCCTCGTTTTCCGCAACTAGGGTATAAGAAATTTCAAAGCCATTTTTAAGATTTTTAATTCTTGCTGTAGACAGGATGAATACTTTAGAGTTATCCATTTGTGTCTCATCTACTAGCCTAGCGTTTGACAATTTGTTTTTCAGTTTTGAGATCCGAGCTTCCATCAGACCCTGTGACTCCTTCGCTGCATGATACTCTGCGTTTTCCGAAAGGTCGCCTAAATCGATTGCTGCACCAATTTGAGCAGATAACTTTGGTCTTTCCACGAACTCTAATTCGTGAATTTCATCCTTTAAGTTTTGAAGTCCTTCTTCCGTATAATAACTTAACTGTGCCATAATCCTAATTTTTTATTGTCTGAGTGGGGCTAACAAGCAAAAATCCCATCCCAAATACTTGGAACAGGATCTATGCTAATCTGTTATTGTAAATATAATAAAAATGCCTTTTAAAATGGAACGATTCAGAGATTTAACCAGTAATCATTTTAAAAATTATCGAGGATAGGTGGACGCATTGCTCCAAACCATTTTAACACTTTTTCACCTACGCCTGGAACATTTACATGAATAATATAGACTCCACTAGCTATAGGAATGCCAACTTCATTTTTTAAATCCCAATCTTGATAGGTGATTTTACTATCCTTTTTATAGCCTCTGACGTGAGTCCCCGCTGTATTGTAGATATTGATAGTACAAACATCCGGAAGGTTCGTAATTTTTACTCGCTGATCAAGTTTGTGATTTTCATAGCTTGAATAAGCATAGTAAGGGTTCGGAACTACGTTGAGTAAATCCAAAGAGTTCACTGCTGTTGTATCCACAGATAAATCTGTTGCAATATCTCCTGTAGAGAAATTATACAATGGATACCATTGGTTCTCTGCATTAGTTGTATCTCCGATTGGTGACAAGTAGTAACCTTTTGTTGCATACTTCTCATATGGTTTTGCAACTCTAATTCTTACTTTAACATCTGATGTGATGAATGAATAAGGATCTGAGGTTGTACCTGCAGATGCATCGAAATCCAATAACGGCATTCCTACCCACATACATGATCTCCAAACCTTGAGAGGTGATGATCCTGTTCCATTTACCAAGTTAGCTTCGATAAACGTTCCACCATCGT
>JBLIOB010000343.1:0-4410 GCA_047639575.1 Parvicellaceae bacterium | reverse complement strand
GTCCACTAGATTTTGATAAAAGTAGTGGGGCCGAAACCTTAAGAAGGTTCAGGGAGTTTGATAGCTTGGCGGAGAAGGTTTCTTTTGCAAACTCTATCGCGACTTCTAATTGCCTTTTATCTAATAATGGTAATGGTTTCTCCGGTTTTTCTTTTTGTATGATCATTTTAATTGAGCTTCCCAATCAACTGGAAATAAAAAAGCCTTCCCAATTGAATGGAAAGGCTTTTTTATTGTTTGTTAAATTTTTAGCAACAACGGCCTTTCCATTTCCAATTTGTATTGAAATTAAGATGGGTCGATATGTTGTTGTGTAAGCTCATTGCTGCTGTAAACATACTAGAAATAAGGGGCGAATTACTGCTTGTTATAAAGCAGAAATAAATGGAGTTGAGACAAATTTGAAAATAGAATTACGGTTCAGTAGGAGATGAAGAAAGATGCTTCCTGTGGGCGGTTAGGACAAACTTAGTAATCGATTATGCACCTGGAGTGACGAAAGCTTTGTAAGTTCCTAAAAGCACGTGAGATGTAGCTTGATCGGAAATAATCTTCTCAGCCAGAAGATGCAGCTTGAGATCTTCAAATTCAAGGTCAATAAAGAACTCGTAATGCCATGGCTCACCGATGATTGGAAAAGACTCAATTTTAGATAAGTTGATATCCTTTTGATCTAAAGCCATTAATAAAGAGGCTAAGGCTCCTTTCTCATGCTTCAACTTTAACAGCCAACTAGACTTGTTATTAGAATGGTTTGAATCAACTTCGTTACTAACTGCAAGAAACCGAGTATAGTTTAGTTTATGTGTCTCAATCCCTGAAGCAATAATTTCAAGTCCGTATAGCTCCGCACCATGTCTGCTGCCTATGGCCCCAACATTCTTTAATTGATTATTTGATACAGCTTTAAGACTTGTAGCCGTATCCAAGTCATTGATACGTATAATTTGAGGATATTGATCTAGAAATAATTTGGCTTGATTAAGCGCCATATAATGCGATCGCACTTCCGTAAGTTCCTGAATGTCTGTTCCGGGAAGTGCGGCTAAGTTTTGCTCAATCCGCAAATTAATTTCTCCGATAATAAAAAGATTTGACTCTTTGAGTAGCTGAAGATTTGAGTGAATAGTTCCTGCTACAGTATTTTCAATAGCTATTATTCCATAATCTGCATCGCCACCTGCAACTTTATTTAATAATTCTAAAAACGATTTAGAGGATGATGTTTTAATTTCCGCACCGAAATACTTCAAAGCCGCCTCCTCATGGAAGGCTCCAGAAATCCCTTGTATTGCAACCGTATCCATGAAGGCAAACGTAGTGAAGAATTTAACAAGAATGAAATCTAAATTCTACGTCTGGTAAATGGATTAGGACAAGTTGAGTAGATGTGAGTTGTACTGGTTTCAGTGTGTGCCTTGAACTATTACTTGGCTGTTTTAATTTGCTTCTGTGCGATAATAAATCCGACCCTTGCGCTTAGCACCACATTAAACCTAATACGGTCTGCGGTGGCATGTCTAGAGAATGTCGATGAACCTTCGGTTTCGATATCTAGCGCATCTATTTCATCTTGATTCATCGAGTTTAAAACAAAACGTTTACGTATTCCAACTCCGAAAACTCCTTCTGCGTAAAACCTTCCCATTCGCCCTCCGTACGTCATGATAAAGTTGTAACATTCTATCCGTTTATTTACATCGAAAACTCCCAGGTAATTCGGTGCTATTTGAATTGAATCAGAATAGCTGTACTGTTGATTTTTATACATATACTCAAATCCAAGCCCCATTGGTTCGATCCAATCCATTCTTTTTATCACTCTAGCTCTTAACGAATAACCAGTCATTTGGATATGGGTGTTCGGCCAGTACATTTGATAAGAAGCTGATACATATACCTCCTTGAAAACTCGATATTCAAGTCCAGCTCGGGGTCCTTCGATTAGCGCATTAGGTGACATGAAAACACTCAGTTTTCCCATCTGGGATTCTTGAGCGTTAAAATAACCGAGGCTCATTAGTAAAAATATGGAGAGACAAGTGTGGCGTAGGTATTTCATTTGTGCTGGCATTATTCATGAAGGATTCATTATAAAGTTAATGATCAAGTTGAATCAGTTCTTGGATTTTCCTGAAAATTTAGTTTTATAGCAAAGTAGGTTTTTGTTGAATTCGATTTTTTTCGATATGCCACCCTTCGTTGGATCCTATGTGAGCGGGGAAGGAGGGTGGATGTCTGGTAGCCATCCGAGCCAAGTTGCGGCCGGGATTACTTTATGATCCATTGAACTCCAAGGTCAAAATGTAAAGTTCAAATCATTTCATAATATTGACTTTCTTTATGTCCATCGATTGAACAAGTTCATCTCAGTCCATAAACCAAGAAAGCCGGTCACATAGTGTCGGGCTTTTCATTCTCTAATGACATTGACGGGATCAAATTCAAACCATATGCTTGCAATATTAAAAGTATTATGGGATCAGTATTTTTCATAAACGGCTACGCATGTATAGAGACCACCGTTTCTTAACTGTTAGTAGAATTTATGAGACAGAACCGATTTTTATCTCTTTTGCACCTTAGAGGCGTTAGTTGAAACTTTTATAAGGAGAAATTCAGCTGTATATTTCAGATGCTATATGAACTATCCGGTTTTCTTATTCATACTCATTATACAGTAGAAATCATCTCTATACCTCACCATCTCATGTTCCATTATTATATAAGTAATTCTTTCTCCGCATATAGGTGAAAATAAAACTTCAAAAACAATTCCTTTGGTTACTTTTAAATGAATTTCAATAAAGTCAGGATAATTTTTTGATTGTAAATTAGCTTTACAACTTTGACAATTAAATTCAACCCGTTCACCATCTTTAATTTCGAGATCAACATCAGAGTTATATCCATATTTCCCAGGCAATACTGATAACTGTAGTTTAGCTTGATCACCTCTGGAGGTTCGCACTAAAAAATTAATTTGGCCAGAATCAGTAAGTTTATTGGCACAACATGGACAGTAGTAATCATAGTTTGTTAACATGGATACTGAGTTTAACATGGATATTTAGTTTAATGGTTACAAAAACTAATGTAAGATTGTATTCAATATTCTTTCACTGGTAATTTCCCTACGTAAGTTATTGATTACCAAACGATGAAAGCAAAAGATAAACCCTCAAGGATTTAAACCTTTTTGAATAAAAATTCAATCCATTATTTATTCTTTGAAAAGCTACTACATGTATTAATGTACTGTCAAAAGGGGGAAAAGGTTTCATTGAAAAATAACCAACGGATATTAAATCAATTGCCATTTTTATCTTTAAGTCATGTCAAAAAATTATAATAAACGAGGGATCGCTATACTTTCTAACTGAAAAAGAAAATTCATGTCTCAAAGTAGATCGTACGAAAGAAGATAAAGAAACCATTATTTATTCTTTGAAAAGCTGTTACCCGTTACTTCCTTATTTTCGACCTGGTAAGGAGTAGTTTGACTAAAAAAAAAGGCGTGTCAGAGTATATAAGCACCAGCTCGCCTGGTAAGCGTTGTACTCAGCCTTAATATTGTCGGTGATTAAGATTTCTTGGCAGGGATGATTACACAGTTCCGGTTGAAGTGAGAATCGGGGTGTAAAGTATTATTCGTGCTATTAGTTTGTGACTGGGTGGTTAAAAGAACCAGATAATAAACTGTGAGGGTATTAGCTACTGAATGAGTTACTATAATAGGTGAGCAAACCTGCAATTATGGTTGAAAGTGGCAAAATTAATAAGTTACCTTTATCTAAACTAAAGGGTATATAACGCACATATGTGCGTTAGCCTTATGTTGGCAGTAATATTCAGATAATATGTATCGAAAAACTTTAACCTTGCTTTTATTCATTTGTCTCATAGGCAGCTTTAACGCACAAACCAATGACTGCGTAGGTAAAATTAAAACTGGCAAATTTGAATACTACGCTGGTGACGTTACTATTACGGTCGTAAGAACCAAGAAGAAACAAATCGAGACTTTTAATAGCAGCAAGGTCATTAACAAGATTAAATGGATCAGTGAAACCGAGTATATAACAACTTTTGTAAAAGAGATCAACCTCCCAGGCTGCCTTGAAAAAGGAGATAAAATGAAAATGACTATCGTTGAATGTAACGGAACCGAGTACAAGGTTCAGGCCACTTCAGCAAAGTGTGGAAACGTTGAGGTAGTAGTTAAAATTCTCGATTAAATACTACTGCCAACAATGTATAAATGTCAATGCGTAAAAACGCACTAACTTTATACTGAAACGTTATAAGTTCATAGCTAGTTCCGCTATTTCTTGCTTTCCCTAGTAGTCGGTTGAGATCTGAAGAGATAATTGATTCAGAACTTATCTAAGCTTTAAGATCGAAGGATGA
>JBLIOB010000342.1:0-4431 GCA_047639575.1 Parvicellaceae bacterium | reverse complement strand
GAACAAATTCTACCATCGATGCAGCAATTACATACACGACTAACATCTGGACCCAATATTTGAACAGTGCTATCCCTATTAAAGTGAATGTGGTGTATACGAATTTAACAGGTGCTGGGCCTTTAGCGGTTACCTTCCCTAATGGCGAAAAAGACTTCTCTGGTGCTCCAAAAACTGGAACCTGGTATTCTACTTGTTTAGCAAACTCTATCGCTGGTATTGAACTCAATCCTGGAGAATTTGATATGGACATTTACGTAAATAGTGCTGTAGATTATTACTTCGGGACCGATGGAAATCCCGGAATTAACCAATATGATTTTGTTTCTGTTTTTTTACACGAAATTGCCCATGGACTTGGCGCATTGTCTCTAACAAAAATTGATTCTGGAATTGGGTCTTTTGGTTTACTTGATTCTTCTAGCACAGCCCCTTTTACAGCTTCTTTTCCTTTTCCACAATTAAACGGACTTCCTTCAGTATGGGACTCTTTTCTAATTAATGGAAGTGGTCAATTAATTGCGGACACCTTGATTTTCACCAATGTTTCCAATGTGCTTGGAAGCGAATTTGAAAGCGATGATTTATACTTTTCGGGACCTTCAGCTACGGTTGTAAACGGAGGCATTACACCAAAGATATTTGCTCCCACTACTTATGAATCTGGCTCGAGTTTACAGCATTTTGATGAAGCAAGCTTTCCAAACCCGAGTGGAAATAGCCTGCTAACGCCTTACTTTTTTAATGCAGAAGTAGCGCATGATCCAGGTGATTTATTGATGGCCGCTTTAACTGATATCGGTTGGTCTACTGTAAGCGTTGGAGTTTCCGAAATGAATGAATTATCAATTGTTGCCTATCCAAACCCAGTTGAAAATGTAGTTCAGTTTAAGTGGAACCAACACAATAACGAAACGGTATTATTACACCTTTATAGTTCAAATGGAAAGTTACTGCGGTCCGTTTCTATGTCCTCACTTTTACAGATCGACATGTCTGAAATGGCAAATGGAATCTATATTTATAAAGCTATTTTGAAAGGTACTGCCATTAGTGGAATATTACAAAAGCGTTAAGGAAATCCTTTTAACCTACTTTTCAGCAGTAGTAAACATTTGATTCATTTTGAACGCTATGCTATCTGCATAATATACTGGTCCGCAAATGTGACATGAATCAATTTGATAAAATGACTTTGGCTCATTTCCCTTTTCAAACAGCTTTATACCGTGCGGATAAGGAACGGTTTTATCCTCTCTACTATGAATAACCAGCAACGGTTTTTTGTACGTTTGGATCGACCTTTTTCCGCTGTATTGTTCCGCAGTACTTATTCGTGCTAACCACCCAAACACCCCAGCCATATCTGCCGCAATATCATTATGAGAAGAAAACGCTCCTTCTAATACCAGTCCATCAATTTTATCTTGATTTCTTGAGGCCACTGTTGCCGCCAAATGGCCCCCTAAAGATTGACCATAAATAAGGACTTTTTTGGCGGTTTTACTTTCTCGCTTTATCAAATAATCAAGCGCTGCATTCCCGTCAATCAAGACATTCTTGCGAGTAGCCTCTCCTTCTGAAAATCCAAATCCACTGTAATCAATAATTAGCACTTTATATCCTCTATTTGCCAGGGCCGCTGGACCAGAGGCTTGAGAAATTACGTTCCCTGCATTTCCATGCAGAAAAAGAACGACCGTTCCGTTATAGTTTGAATCAGGAGAATAAAACCATCCGTTTAATAAATTTCCATTCGTATTATCTAACAACACGCTTTCAATGGAATAAGGAAAATCAATGGTGTCCTTTTCACTATTTAAATACGTTGGAGAATACCCAGCGCCAAACTTGATCGAAGTAGTATCTGCGGTTTTTCGGCTAACAAACTTTACCTCTTTCGTTTCCTTTGCTAAGTGATCTGGATACAAGAATAGTTTATTAAAAGCGCAAGATGACAACAAGATGCAAAAACCAGATATAATCAATGCAGCGCGTATTTGAGAATTCTTCTTTATAGGTTTCAAGCTCCTTTTCATTATTTGTATAAATGTAGAAATTAGAATTGTCCTTCTACTATTTTTTTTTACGGATTTGGTTTCAGTGAAAGAGATGTGTGAATAATCTTATATTTAATTCATGGAACTTCTATCAATCAATAAACCAATCCCAGAATCTTTAGTTGAATCTGTTATTTTAAAATCGGACGGGAGTAATATTCGGTTTGGTGATATCCTTAACAACGAACCTGTATTACTCATATTTGTCCGCCATTTTGGGTGTATTGGATGCACCATGCAAATGAATAGCATAGGGCCGAGGCTAAAGGAAATTGGGTCTTTAGGAATTAGAACGGTAGTAGTTGGTAATGGTGACTTTAATTACATCGATGGTTTTATTGAACGACATTTATTGAAAAATAAACCCATCGAAATCTACACAGATCCAACCCTAAACATCTACAACAATGCGGAACTGAAAAGAAGCCTTCTTACTGTATTGGGTCCAAGAACCTGGTACGAATTTGTAATGGCATGGTCTAAAGGAGTTGGTCAGAAGACAGTAGAAGGCGACAATGCTCAAATGGGTGGCGCTATGCTCATCGGAGACGATTTAAAGCTGTCTTACTATTACCGAAACAAATCAGTAGCGAATCATTCCGATCCCAACGAAATTATTGATGCGATCTACAAGTACATCGGATCTAAAAAACAGATAGTCTAATGCCAATAGAAGTATACATCCACACGGCAAATGTTCTTTATTTGCTTTCGTATTTAGTCAGAAAAATATTCTTGCTTAGGTTTCTAACAATCATAGCAGGCTTGGTGCTAATCCCTTATTTTTTCCTAGCTAGCGAGGACGGACCGCTTTGGCCTGCCATAATTTGGGCAGGTGTGTTTTTTGCAGTTAACATGTATCAATTGATCGCACTTTTTAAAGAAAGACGACCTGTTAAACTAAACGCAGAAGATCAAGAAGTTTATGATTTGTCTTTTGCTGCTTTCACGGTAAAACAATTTGCAGATTTATTAAAGGCAGGCCAACGTAAAAATATGGAGGCTGGAGAAGTTCTTGTTGAAGGAGGGAGTGTTCCGGAAGGAGTACATGTAATTGTATCAGGTAAGGCAAATAAAGATGGGATTCCAACCTTAGAAAACGGAAGCTTGGTTGGTGAATTGTCTTACATCACGAAATCACCCGCCCAATCTTCCACTGTGGCTGCAGAACCTCTTGAGGTCATTTATTGGGAGAACCAGTCGCTTACGAAAGTCTTAGGTTCGAACCCAGAATTGAAATCTGCTTGGCAAGGTATGCTAAGTGAGCGGTTAGCCGAGAGGCTATCCTAATGAATCTAGCCGATTACTGTCCAGATTATCCGTATTTACATTCGCCTTTGACACTAGACTATTTAATACTAAATTGTGTTATTCAATAGACCTTATATTTGAAAACTTACACCTTCATATTACTATTACTACCGCTAGTTTCATTTTCTCAATTTGATTCTATTGATGTTCCTTCGGCTGAATATATACATGAAATTGTTCTAGAAAACGGTCTATGTAATGGACCTGGGTGGGATTCTATTTCAAAACATTACAAAGAAAATCAACTCTTTGGCTTGGGAGAAATTCACGGGACCAAAGAGGTGGCTTCCTTTTTCCGACAGCTGCTTATGGAGGGAAAAGTTGATCATTACATCACAGAAATTGACTCCTTAACGATGGCGATTGTTAGTCGAGATTTGGCTTTTTCAGATACCGCCTTAGCCGAACACCCGGGAAGCTATGCAATGTATTCTTACAGTGAAGAAAGATATCTATTAGCCGATTTAAAAGAGCAGCAAACAAAGTTCTACGGCATAGATGAAGTTCACCCCATTAGTATGAGAATATTGATGGCTGAGATAATTAAAGATCCTCGTATTACCAGTAAACATCAAGACAAATTAAAAAGGTTCATCGCTGACTACAACTTGGCGATAGAAGAAGGAAAAGTACTCGATTTAATTTCCAGTAAGACCAGAAAAAAATTAAAAAAACTACTTCAAAAAATTAAACGTAAAGACTTGGAAGGAAAGAGTTCAAGCATCGATTTTATTGAAAAGCACTGGCATTATTACCTCATGAAAACACGGTCAGATTTGATGAAGAAAACGACTAAGAGGGTCTTGAGTAATGTCAAAATCAACGACAGCGTAAAAGTAGTTTTCAAATTTGGAGCGTCTCACTTAGCAAAAACTAGAAATGCGGCTCGTTTCAAAGATGTCGGATATGCGGTAGATGCTTTTGCTAAAAGTAAAGATTTGTCTTCTTATCATTTGCTTACCTTAATTGTAGAAGGGAACATCGCACTACCTGCTCAAATGGGAGGGTCTAAAGCGATTTCATTTGACATCAGGAATGATCCTTTTTCTGCTCACTTAAT
>JBLIOB010000341.1:0-4431 GCA_047639575.1 Parvicellaceae bacterium | reverse complement strand
TGGACAAGAGTTAGGCAGGAAATTAAAATTCTCTTTTTCTTCAGGTGATGATGATACCGCGTTAAGCTATATGCATGACTTAGGCTTCATCCCAAGAATTAAGGATGAAGTAAGGGGTTTTAAAATATTAGTAGGTGGTGGGCTTGGCTCTCAATCGAGACAGGCTGATGTGTTGTATGATTTTGCGCCAGCCAATCAAATTATCGGGATCACTGAAGCCGTTATCCGTGTGTTTGAAAAGCAAGGGGAGCGGACCAGAAGGATGAAGGCACGTCTTAAGTTCTTGCTTAAAGAAATAGGAATCGAGACGTTTAAAAACTGGATTAATGAGGAGCTTGAAAATGTCCCAAACCGATTTGTCAAAATAGACGAAGATATTTTTCCTGAGGTCAAATTTGCCACTTCTCTTAAAAATATTAGTTGGGGAGATGATGTTTCAGATGCCTATCAAGAATGGCTCGAGTCTAACACATTCCTTCAGAAAGAATCAACCCTGTATGGGGTTGGAATTAAAGTTCATCTTGGAGATTTTTATACCGATCAAGCCAGAGCTTTGGCTAAGTTGGTGATAGGTCATACTGGTAATGAGTTAACATTTACGTTGGGGCAGAACATCATAATCCGCCATGTAAAAGCAAGTACGTTGCCTTTTATTTATCGAGAGTTAGAAAAGATTGGCTTGGCCGATTCTGGTTTTAATAGCATAGCTGA
This sequence comes from Parvicellaceae bacterium, assembly GCA_047639575.1. Classification (GTDB taxonomy): domain Bacteria; phylum Bacteroidota; class Bacteroidia; order Flavobacteriales_D; family Parvicellaceae; genus JBLIOB01. The sequence goes on along the minus strand of JBLIOB010000341.1, from coordinate 3,720 downwards.
TGTAACCGCATGCCCGGGGACTGATACATGTAACCTTGGCATTTCAAGCAGCACAGGTTTGGCAGTTGTAATTGAAGATCTGCTTAAAAAGGAGTATACAGGGTTGATTAAAACAGAAGCGTTGAACATTAAAATCAGTGGATGTATGAATGCCTGTGGCCAGCATATGATAGCCCATATTGGTTTTCAAGGTATGAGCATGAATGGTCCGGATAAAAGAGTGCTTCCTGCGATTCAGGTGCTGCTGGGTGGAAGCACGCTTGGCGGTGGAGTAGGAAGGTTTGCTGATAAGGTGATTAAGATTCCAAGTAAAAAGGCCCTTGACGCTTTACGTTTGATTTTAAATGATTATTCACTTTCTGAAAAGTCATTTTTGGATTATTACGATGACAAAGGAGAAAGATATTTCTATGATTTATTAAAGCCACTATCAGGGACGGAAAACTTGCTAGAAAGTGATTACTTGGATTGGGGAGATACTCGACAGTATGTGAAAGCAGTTGGGATTGGAGAGTGTGCCGGTGTCGTTATTGATTTGGTATCGACTTTATTGGTTGAATCTGAAGACAAAATTAACGAGGCTAAAGGTGCGGCTGGTAAAGAACAGTTTTCTGATGCTATCTATTACACTTATCAATCAATAGTAAATACCGCAAAAGCACTTTTGATCGCTGAAGGGAAAAAGACGAATTCACATCAAGTAATCATTAAAGATTTTGATGAGCAATTTATTAAAACGAAAAGAATAAAAATTAAAGGTGAATTTTCTGATTTCGCGTTGAAACACCAACAAAAAGTGACGCCCGAAGCAGTTAAATCATCAATTGTAGATGCCGTTTGGTTTTATAGCCAGGCGAAACAATTAAGAGAACAGGAGGTACTATCATGAATAAACCAAAAGTAACATTAGTAGGAGCAGGTCCAGGAGACCCAAAATTATTAACTCTAAAAGGGGCGGAAGCGTTAATAGATGCGAAGGTAGTTTTGTATGATGCATTGGTCAATCAAGAATTACTGAAATATGCTGCTACAGCAGAATTAATATTTGTAGGGAAACGCAAAGGGAACCATCGGTTTACACAAAATGAGATCAACCAGAAATTGGTTGAAAAGGCTTTTGAAAAAGGAAATGTGGTTCGTTTAAAAGGTGGGGATCCTTACATTTTTGGAAGAGGATCTGAAGAAGTAGAGTTCGTTGATTCCTTTGGAATAGAAACAGAAATAATTCCTGGAATCACGAGTGCAATTTCAGTTCCTGCTAAACATGGAATTTCGTTAACGAAAAGAGGAGTTGCTGAGAGTCTTTGGATCTTAACTGGAACTACAAGCTCAAGAAAATTGTCCTCCGATATTAAACTGGCTGCCAAGAGTTCTGCTACTCTGGTTATTCTGATGGGAATGGGCAATTTGGAGAAAATCGTAAAAATTCTTCACGAAGCAGGAAAAAGTAAAACTCCGATTGGAATTATTCAAAACGGCTACATGAAGAACGAAAATGTTGGGGTTGGTGAAATCGATAACATTCTTGAAATAGTGAAGGATAAAAAACTCTCTTCGCCAGCCATTATAGTGATCGGTGAAGTAGTTCGGTCAAGTTATAAATTAAGAGAAATCTATGCAAGTTATGAAACAGTCACCAGATAGAAACGAGTTGTTTCCTGTGTTTTTAAAAGCAAGTGAACTGAGCTTTTTGATCATTGGAGGCGGGAATGTCGCACTAGAGAAGTTAACCTTCTTATTAAAGTCAAGTCCAAGTGTTAAAGTCGAAATTGTGGCCAGAGAAGTGGATGAAAAGGTCTTGAATTTAGCTGCGAGGTATCGAATACCGATTTATAAAAAGCCATATGTACTGGCTGATTTGTTTGGCCGACAAATTGTAATTGCAGCGACTAATAACGAGGCTGTAAATGAGCAAATTGTTAGAGATGCTAAGCAAGAAAACGTTTTAGTTAATGTGGCAGATTGTCCGGGTCAATGTGATTTCTATTTGGGGTCGATTGTCACAAAAGGAGACCTAAAAATGGCAATTTCTACTAACGGGAAATCACCAACGATTGCAAAACGATTAAGGCAATATTTTGAATTAATTCTACCAGATGAATTGGGGGAACTGATTAATTATTTAGAGACTTATCGAGGTTCACTAAACCAAGAGTTTAGTGAAAAAGTGAAAATATTAAATGAACTAACAATAGGCCTTGTGAAAAACACATCACCAGCGCCTCCAATAAATATTAAAGAAAATGTATAATCATATTTCAACCAATTTTTTCAATGATCTAATTGATTCATTGTATCCGATTAGATTAGGAATTACAGAAAACCAAGAATGGGACGTTGCTGACCTGCGGGCAGAACTGATCACCGTTTTAAAGAGTAATTACGGAATTGTACTAGATCCTATAGTTGTTGCCAACGGATTTTTCAATTTGATACCTGAGCTAAAAGTGAAGTTAGACGAAGATGTAGTTGCAATTTATGAAGGGGACCCAGCGGCTAAAAGCCATACAGAAATTATATTAACGTATCCAGGTTTTTATGCCATCGCGGCATACCGAATAGCCAACACTTTGCATAAGCTTGGGGTAGACTTGATTCCAAGAATCATAACCGAATATGCGCACGGTAAAACCGGTATAGATATTCATCCAGGGGCGTCTATAGGGTCTAGTATATGTATTGATCATGGTACAGGAATAGTAATAGGCGAGACATCTGTGATAGGCAATAATGTAAAAATTTACCAGGGAGTTACTATAGGAGCTTTAAGTATATCAAGAGCGCGAAACCGTTCAAAGCGCCATCCGACTATTGAGGATAACGTTGTGATCTACGCCCAAGCCACAATTTTAGGAGGTAAAACTAACATTGGAGCAAATAGTATTATTGGCGGTAACGTATGGTTAACGGAAAGTGTTCTACCTAATTCTAAAGTTTCGTACGCACCTCATATTGAACATGGCATAATAAAATTGGAAAAAGCGATCGCATGAGATTAGAGGAAAGCATTGGAAATACACCTTTGATAGAATTGCCAAATTTTTCATCGAATAAGAATGTCAAGTTATTTGCAAAGATGGAAGGGAATAATCCAGGAGGAAGTGTAAAAGACAGGGCTGCCCTTCATATGATTAAAACAGCATGGGATCAAGGAAAGTTGAGTAAAGGAGATCATATTATAGAAGCCACGAGTGGTAATACTGGAATCGCACTAGCAATGATTGCTTCGATATTTAAATTGAAAATTACTATCGTAATTCCTGAAAACGCAACTATGGAACGTATAAAAACAATGCGGGCTTATGGTGCCAATTTAGTATTAACTCCAGCCGAAAAAACGATTGAATATGCTAGACTGGAGGCAATTCGATTGGCTAAAAAGTTTGGTTATTTCACTTTAGATCAATTTTCAAATGAAAATAACCCGAACGCACATTGTCTGGGAACAGGTCCTGAAATTTGGAATGACACCAACCAACAAGTGACCCACTTCGTCTCGGCCATGGGGACGACCGGAACTATAATGGGAGTTTCTAGGTTTTTAAAAGAAAAAAATCCAGCAATTCAGGTTATCGGTGCGCAGCCCAAAGATGGAGCTCGTATTCCTGGAATAAGAAAATGGAGTCCTGCTTTAGTTCCAAAGATTTACCAAAGAGACAGGGTAGACCGATTAATAGAGTTAACAGCTGAAGATGCAACTGCAGGAGCAAGGAAATTGGC
>JBLIOB010000340.1:0-4432 GCA_047639575.1 Parvicellaceae bacterium | reverse complement strand
CAAACATTATTGAAAATTCTAGATACGGCTAAAACCCTTGACATTACAAAGCCCAAAGTTCAAGTTCAAATTGCTAAACTGCTAAAACTGAATATTGGTGAATTTTTGATTTTCATATGTACCCACCAAAGAAGACATATGGATCAAGCGTTAGAAGTTTTAGAGGATGTTAAGAGCGTGAAAGTGAATTAAACTTTTCTTAAAAAGTAACCTTTACGGCTTTCCCATAACTACCAACTCCTATTGCAATACGATTTAACGAATCAGCTTTAATAGCGTTCAAGTTGTCTGGTGCAATTTGTTTCCAGGTTACCCCTCCATCTACGGAAATATCAGTCCCTTTAGTGCCAACACTAAAATAAGTGTCTCCAAAAACGTGGCAAATTCCTGACCTATAGCCCGAACCTCCTGAGCCTAGATTCCATGTTACACCACCATCACTGGTAAATGCATAACAACTGTCTCCTTCAGGTTCTTCCCAGTTTCCACCAGCAATCACGCCTTCTAATTCATTTTTCCAGGCCATGCAGTAAATTCCTTTCCCTGCTTTCCCATGGGCAATTGGTGTTTCTATGGTTAACCATGAATCACCGTAATCTTCCGTTTTAAATATTCTAGCTTTTACACCTCCATATGCAATGTATCCAACACCTTCTCCAACACATACAACACCCGTTCCGCTTGCCGCAAAACCGGCTTCAAAAGGGATGGTATCTGGATAATCTGTTCTTGGGATTTGGCCCCAAGCAACTCCGCTATTGGTCGTTTTTATCACGTGATGTCTTCCTCCGAATGGATCTCCAAAGGCTAATCCAGAACCATTTTCCCAAAAGTCTACTCCATCTAAAAATACTTTCTCATGATTGTCGTAAAATCTTGTTTGCCAAACCGCACTGGTATCAACATCAAGAAAGTCGGTTCTTAATTCTTTGATATAACCTGGAGAAGCAATAGACATAACTATCACGCGATCTTCCCAAATCTCGACATCTCTTAAATGTAGTGAGTCAACATTGAAACTGCCATCCCAGCTTATTTCCTGTTGATTGTATTTCCCAAATGCCACATGGCCTTTGGAGCCAGCGACAACTACTGTTGAAGTTTCCAAGTGAAAATCTAATCCACGGTAATGTTGGTTAGTATCTAATACAAATTGCTCTATAGAAATAGCATCTAAAGCAACTGGCATCATAACAATTGAATTATATTCATCATTTAGGTTGACCGCAGGATCTATTACAGTTTCTGGGTAATCACAACCGAAAATTCCGAGTAAAAACAGAAGCAATAAATAAGGTCGTTTCATGATTTTAAATCCATTAAAATTTGACTTCCCAATTAAGCGAGCCAGTCTGATTATCAAAACAATATAAGTACTCGTCTATCGTCACAAAGCAATTTCTTTCTGTTAAATAGGTACGTTGAAAATCAGTAAACTGCTTGTGATTTTCAATACCGTTAAAGTAGTCCAAGTCTTTTTCCCATTTAACTTTCGAATATTGATCTATCATTGTGAGGATCGGGTTATTATTATTTAGATCTGTCTGTGAATAAACCAAAACTTGAACAAGAGTATCCTGTTTCAACTCACTGACAACCTGGCCGTTAAGAAACGATATATCAGTGGACTTGCTGTTTACAACTAATTCCATTTTATCTGGAGATCCTTGCGCACTTTTCATTGAATGCAAGGGGCGATATGGTATAGGGTCCCAATCTGGATCATAAGGCACAAAAGTTAATGTCTCTTCCACCAGCTTATAGGTGTCTCCTTTTACGGTTTTAATAAAATACCATCCATACTTTGAAAAAATATCAAAGACTTGAACGTCTCTATCATCTATTGACAAAACCATCTCATTCCTAGCTAATTCTTCAACCTGCATCGTTTCCAAGTTGAAATGTTGAACGCTGTTGATTTCATTTCCATCTGAATAAGTTGAATAGCTATTTTTCTCAACTAATATTATTGTCTCTCCATATACCTTAGGGAATAAATAGCCCCCTAATAATTGTTTTAATTCAACAACCTGATCTTTCAAATTAACCACATGAATCCTCACATTTGGCTGATTTAACTCATTCTGAGTTGCGGAAGAATTATCATCGAAAATATAGGACGTCATTTCATCATAAAGAACCACATAATCATCTGTTACTTGAATTAAAGTGAAGTAATCTGGTGAACCATAACCCCAATAGGAAGGATTGAAATAAGTAACCGAAAGTACATTTGCTATAATCGCTACAATGAGCAGGTAAAAAGTCCACTTTTTCTTAGCTCCTTTATTTTTCTTCCGCTTAGATTTAACAAAAACAAATAAGGCGAATCCAATCACTGCACCAAAAGCGATGATGTATCCGGTTTTACCAGTGAAATACCAATCTAAAAAACTACTCATCTAAATATATTAAAGACTACCTATCATATTCTTAGGATCAACCCATTCGTCATACTTCTCCGCTGGCACATAACCTAACCGAACTGCTTCCTCTCTAAGAGTCGTTCCATTTTGGTGCGCAGTATTAGCGATTTCTGCTGCTTTGTAATATCCAATTTTGGTGTTTAATGCTGTCACTAGCATCAAAGAATTATTTAATAGTTCCTTAATTACCGCATGATTTGGTTCTATTCCCGCTGCACAGTTAATATCAAAAGACACGCATGCGTCACCAATTAATCTTGCTGAATGCAAAAAGTTAGAAGCCATCATAGGCTTAAATACATTTAATTCATAATGCCCTTGAGTACCCCCAACTGTTATGGCTACATCATTACCCATTACCTGAGCACATACCATTGTTAAGGCCTCACATTGTGTCGGATTAACTTTTCCTGGCATTATGGAAGATCCTGGCTCATTGGCCGGAATTATTAGTTCTCCAATTCCCGATCTTGGACCTGAAGCCATCATTCTAATATCATTGCCAATCTTGTTTAGCGATACCGCCAACATCTTCAGTGCTCCATGCGTTTCTACGATCGCGTCATGAGCAGCCAAAGCTTCAAACTTATTTTCTGCGGTGATAAAAGGATGTCCTGTAAAATCAGCAATTTTCTTTGCTACTAGCACATCATATCCAGCAGGCGTGTTTAATCCTGTTCCAACCGCAGTTCCACCAAGCGCAATTTCTGATAGGTGGGCCAGTGTATTTCTCAATGCTTTTATTCCGTGATCTAATTGAGATACATAGCCAGAAAATTCTTGACCAATTGTTAGCGGAGTTGCATCCATTAAGTGGGTTCTACCAATTTTCACCACGTCTTTATACTTTTCCGCTTTAGCTTTTAGCGTATCCCTCAATTGCTGAACTCCTGGAATTGTATTTTCAACCACCATCTGGTAACACGCAATGTGCATACCAGTGGGAAAAGTATCATTAGATGATTGAGATTTATTAACATCATCATTGGGCTGAAGTGTTTTTTCACCTTCTCCCATTTTCTTTCCTGCCAGCACATGGGCTCTATTTGCAATCACTTCGTTGCAATTCATATTACTTTGAGTTCCTGAACCAGTTTGCCAGATTACCAGTGGAAACTGGTCATCATGTTGACCAGCTAGAATTTCATCACACACTTCAGAAATCTGATCTCTTTTTTCTGCAGTAAGGACTCCAAGATCACAATTAGCATGAGCAGCCGCCTTCTTCAAATACGCGAATCCATAAACAACTTCTAACGGCATAGTTCCTTCCGGACCAATTTTAAAGTTATTTCTAGATCGTTCGGTTTGCGCTCCCCAATATTTATCTACTGGAACTTTTACCTCACCCATCGTGTCTTTTTCAATTCTGTACTCCATCGTATTTCTTTTTTGTGTAATTTCGGCTTGTAATAATCATCAAAAATAATCAGAAATGGCTATCAAGTTTGGATTAGTAGTATTTATGTTAATTGCTGGAATGGCATTTTGGATATTAATGTTTCTTGGTTCTTTTATTCCTAAGTGGATGGGAATGAATCTAAAAGAATACGTTGAAGAAAATTTAACGAAGAAAAAGAATCCATTTGAAGGAAGAGAATAGTTAATTCAATTCTATTAAAGACTGTGAGGCTTTCCATTTGGATAGCCTTTTTTTTTATCCTAAAAATCCAATGGCGGAAATTCCCACAAAAAAAAGAATCAGCACTATCATGAATAACAAATAATACGAGAGCATTCCAAAAACCGATACAACAGCTAAATAGCCCCATGAAGTTTTGTACATTTTTTTCATAGCAATAGCTGTATGAAACACTAATATTAGCAAAGCTGAGACTACTACATATTCAAGATTTGGCAAATAATAAATAATTCCAATAACCCCAGAAAACAGTGCGAATGCAAAGGTGTGAACGTGAATTGAAAATATAAAATGTTCTACAAAAAATCTTTTTTGACGCCTAAAAAATAGCATTAGCACTATCGCCATCATTGGCACCATCAAG
>JBLIOB010000339.1:0-4478 GCA_047639575.1 Parvicellaceae bacterium | reverse complement strand
GATTTTAGTGGTACTTTTGCGCTTAGCTGCTGCTGGGTTCAATCGGACTCTAAAAAATCGGCCATCTCAATTGATAATGATAAAGAGACGCTGGAATACGGAAAGAAAAATTATCTTGCAAATTTAAGTAATGATGAACAAAAGAGAATTCAAGTTCAACTTGGCGACGCCATCACTAAAACTAGTCCCGTCGATATTATTGCGATCTTTAATTTTTCTTACTGTCTTATTCACGAACGAGAGAAACTACTTGAATACTTTAAGAAGGTTCACTCCTCTTTAAATGTAGAAGGAATGATGATTCTAGATATATTTGGAGGTAGTGATAGCGAAATTCCAGAGATTCAAGAACGGGAAGTTTTGAATAACGATCAAATTCTTCCTTTCGTTTTTGAGTTTGAACGAAAGTCCTTCAATCCTATTACTCGCATCTCAAATTATGCTATTCATTTCAAGTATCAGGATGGAACTGAGATAATGGATGCTTTCACCTACGAATTCCGAATGTGGAGCATCACCGAAATCCGTGATGTCTTTAAAGAGGCCGGTTTCTCAAAATCTTTGGTTTACTGGGAAGAATGTGACGAAGAAGGTTTAGGTAATGGAAATTTTGAAGCCTCGGAAGATCAAGAGAATACGATCAATTGGAACTCTCTTATTGTAGGCCTCAAATAATTAGCCTTCTCTAGACCCCATAATTGTAACTTCGTTTTTATTTGCATTAAGCTGTTTCAAAATGACTTTAAACTCACATTGCTTTGCAACTTTTTTAAACTTCTGAAGGACGCCATAATCTTTGTCTCCTTGAAATTTAATCGTGAAGACAAAGTTCTTACATTTTTTTTCAAGAACCCAATAGTCCATTAGTTCTAATATTCGTTCAGGAGCAGAGATAATATCTGAGACAACCCAATCAATCTCTTCTTCTGGCTTGTATTTGAAGGCATCTGCTTTAATAAAATGAACCAGCTCATCTTGCATAAGTTCATCCGTAAGTGGAGATCGATCAAGAGCAATAACCCTTGCTCCGTTATTGCGAGCAACATAGGTCCAACCTCCAGGACAGGCGCCTAGATCAACTACAAGCTCACCTTCTGAGATTGTTCTTCCCATAACTAATTGCGCCTCTATGAGCTTCCTATAGGCCCTAGACGGCGCTTTTTTATCATCTTCAATCTTCTTCATGCCTCCAGCAAATGGTGAAACAAGCGAGCGATACAGCTCCATTTCCTCTTGATTTAGATAAGAAACGGCAATAGATCTATCGGCCAGAATGAGAACTTGGAGTAAGGGAATTAATCGATCAAAGCCTTTGCGGAAACAATAAATGTTTTTCTTTTTTAAGGCGGCAGTAATTTTACTTTTTACTATTTCAGCTCGTCCGGATTCAATGATCCCGTGTTTTTCTGTTAAAGCGAAAACCTGAGTATTGATTTTTCCATTTGCATTAATTTTAGGAAGTATAGATTCGATGATATTATTAACCTGTTTACTAACCGTATCTTCAGCAATTTCTGTAGCATTAATTAAAGCGGTATTAGAAAAGGCCAAATAACCTTCTCTTAAGTCAACATCTTTTGGAATCGTGATTACGGGAAAATCCTTGACTACGGTACAATCTTTTGTGAAGTCCGCCAAAATCTCTTTGACTAAGGTTTTAGTCCAACTATCTTCTTTGCATAATATATAGTGCACTCTTTAACCTCTAAAATTCTTTTAGTACTCTACTTACTATATGCCTATTCAGTGCTAGGTTCCAGTTACTTTTACGGATCTATGTTTATATTGGAATTTTTAGTGCCAGACACCAATATTCCAACAAAAGTGTGAGGCACTAAACCACTGCTACCTCGACTTTGACTCTATTATTTTGAATTTATGACTTTTGTTCTGAAGTATTAAAGAAACAATTATGAGTGTTTAATAGACCTTCGAAATAATATTGTGAACTCGCTAGGCAAACGCTAACATCAGTTTTTGGAACAATTATTTTTCTAGTTCAACGCTTTTACGAACAGAAAATGATACAGAAAATAAGTATTTTGAATATTGCTTTAAAATTTTATTTCTTTCTAAAAGAAATCTCTAAATCAAACGAAAACGACGTCCCGTCTTTCTTTGGCGATAGACAGTTTTTTCTCATAATAAACAAACCTTAAATTAGCTATTTATAAATTGGTAGTTAATGCCCTGTTTACTTACCCTCCTATATTTTCAAAAATGTTTTATACACGTATTTAAATTTGTTATTAACTTGGATAAACCACTCGGTGATAATTATGAAAAATAAAATCATTTCTTTTCTTGCTATAATATTAATTTTGTCATTAATCGGATGTAAGGGTGAAGAAGAAAGTAAAGTTAAAGCGAAAGGCAATATTGACAGCATCAAAATAATTGCCGGCAAAGTCGAGAAGAAACTTAGTGAACTTAACATCGCTTTGAATAATGATTTAACGATCCCCGAAAATTTGATTGTGACTATTGATAGAAATATCGATGTCACACATCTCATTATAAAGGGAAGCCTTAGGTGCGCTGAAAATACAAAAGCATACTCAATCATAGCCAAGAGAATTTCTGTAATGGGAGAATTTTTATGTGGAAGCGAAGAAAAGAGATATAACGGTAAACTTCACTTAAATTTAAGAAGTGGATTAAATATTGGATTACCAGGAGACCGCGCCTTCGTTGTTTATGATGGCGGCATGGTTCAATTCTTTGGAAGTGAAGCAAATATAGGCTGGCAGAGAATATCACAAACTATTAACAAGAACCAAAATACAGTTAGACTAGAGAGCAAAGTCAATTGGAGCATTGGAGATGAGATTGTTGTTTCCTCAACATCATTTGATATGAATGAAGCAGAAAGAAAGATTATAACTAACATTTCATCAGACAAAAAAACGATAACTGTAAATGGACAATTTCAATTCAGTCACTATGGAGAAATTCAAGAGTTTGATGCTGGAAGAAAAGTACACTCACTTGATCAAAGAGCAACGATAGCGAACCTCAGTAGAAATATACTTATCCGTCCTATCGGCGGTGATTATCTAAATTCCAAGATAGGTGCTCATATGATGTCCATGAAAGGCTCTGAAGTATATGTAGACTCCGTTGAATTTAAGCACATGGGACAACTAGGGAATTTAGCAAAATATCCTTTCCATTGGCATAAAGTAGGAAATGCAAGAGGTCAGTTTATAAAAAATTCATCTATCCATGATACTTTTCAAAGATGTATCACTATACATGGAACTAACTATGCAACTGTTGAAAATAATGTTTGCTACAATCATATTGGACACGGTTACTTTTTAGAACATGGTAGCGAAAGAAAAAATAAAATCATAAAAAACCTAGGACTCGTAAGTAAAAAGGCATGTACCCCTACACCAATTGAAGTTAATTCAGATCAAAAAATTTCGACATACTTAAATTCTGGCAAATGTAAGGCATTACTCGTTTCAGATTTTCATGGAGTCTCCGCTAGATTTCCTGCACCTTCTACTTTTTGGATTTCCAACCCTGACAATGATGTCTCCGGTAATGTTGCATCTGGCTCCGATGGATCAGGCTTTTGGATGGCATTTGATAACAAAAAACTTTGTAATGATAGCAAGTGTTCAGTTCCAATAAATCAACCGACCTTAAACTTTTCATCTAACTTAGCACATTCCTCTAAAGTTGGTATTACTTGGGATGGTGCACCAAGTGGAGCCCACACAGGAAATCCCAGACATCCCAATGATAAATTACTTTTAACCACTCATTATTCTCCAAGAGATTTACAAACTCAGAAACAAATCAAAACTATTTTTACAGATCTTGTTGCTTTTAAAAATAGAGAAGCAGGACTTTATTTTAGAGGCGATACTGCTCAATTTAATGACAATATTTATGCCGATAATCGCTGGTCGGTCTTCGTTGCCAATGGACAAATTTTTCAAGACACCGGGATAATAGGAATAAGTTCGAATTTTCCGAACAGAGATAAGGACCTCTACTCAAGAATAACTGATCAAGTAGGCAGAGGCGGAGTTGTTATCTACGATGGGCCTTTTGAATTACAGGATGTAGATTTTATAAACTTTCCATCAAATAAACTAACTTATCAAACGAGGGAGTATCAACCATATCCAATCATAAAAATTGGTGGTGCCAATAGATTTGTAAATAAAGTAAAAGGACTCCGCTTTAATCCTGAGCCCTATAAGAGAATGGACTTACAAGATTCTGATAATTGGGTAGATTCAAGATACTCTTATGCAATTCGAGATCTCGATGGTTCCCTCACAAATAGAGTAGGTTCAATAATTGTTCATAAAGATGAGTTTAACGATGATCCAACTTGTGACATTAACGACGAATGGAATGCACTCATTTGTGATTATAAATTAGCTCTCTATAGTTTTCAGGCAAATGGCGTAGGCTCTGGCGAGATATACTTTATTCCAGAGAATCCAAGCGGAGTT
>JBLIOB010000338.1:0-4488 GCA_047639575.1 Parvicellaceae bacterium | reverse complement strand
TGGTCTTCTATTGTTGTAATCATCAATAAAATAACGGAGTATTCTTTTTAAGTGTTTTAAATCACGAGGGTTCTAAGGTATTCAATCGGTTCTCATTGCGTTTCCTTATTCATTCGGTTTTCTCAATGTTTTTCTCTAAAAGCTGCTAAGCACTTTATATCAAAAAACCTTTACAAACCTTCGAGTAGTGTTGCACTGGAGAGTATTGCGAGGTTTTTGGTGCATAGTAGCTTAGAATCTACCCAGATTTACACCCATATCGTTGAAATGGACAGAAATGTTTAATTAAATCAATAAAAATGCCGAAAACAACCAACTATTTGGTTGTTCTAACGTAGTTTTAACCAGATGAACCAACAAATTAACACCAAACAAGAGCTTTTGAAAGTCTTACGGGCTAATGGAAGTGTATTGTCTTCTTATGGTGTTTCCAGAATGGGATTGTTTGGTTCGTTTGTTCGAAACACTGGAATAAAGAGTAGTAGTGATGTTGATCTGTTGGTAGAGTTTAAGCCAGGAGAGAAGAGTTATAACAATTATATTGATTTGAATTACTACTTAGAATCTCTACTGGGTAGAAAGGTTGAGCTTTTAACTAAGAAATCTATGAGTCCATTTATTGGTCCTCACATCGTAAAAGAGATTGAATATGTCTCACTCTGATTTAGATTATCTCCGACACATATTAAAGGAAGTTGATTATGTGCTATCTCATACAGTTGGGATGCAGGAGGATGCTTTCTTATCAGATGAAACCATGACCAGAGCTGTGGTAAGAAGTTTGGAAATTATAGGAGAAGCTTCTAAGAAAGTAGATGTTGGGTTCAGGGAAAAATATTCCAGAAGAAAATGGCAGGAATGCGAGATAAGTTAATCCATGATTATTTTGGTGTGGATTATGAACTGGTGTGGGATGTGATCCAAAACAATCTCCCAGATCTACAGCAGCAAATCAAGTTTATTCTAGAAAGCGAACAAGGCGCATCTAAGTAACATAACAGCATCTTATGCAACTCCGTAGGGTCTCATAAGTGCATTATGTTAAATGTATGCTTCGGCAGATAAATCTGGTTTGCTGAATCATTCAAAATGAACTATCAAAAATGACTCACATCAAGCAGGTCCAATTTTGTATAATAATTGGGCAACAGCAAAGTGTTTGAAGTTTTCAATAGTGTAAATGGGAGACGGATCGGTAGTGAGCTGAATTTCTGGAGAATATGAGAAATTAAGTTCAATTTTTTTTGATACTGAAATAGTGGTATTGAGCTCTAGTTTCACCCCGTATACGAATTCGTTATGTGAATCAAGTTCTTTGGTGTAGATACCCGATGAAAGATTCTGTGTTTGAACGTTATTAGTAGGTACATAAGTTTCACCATTATATGCATATGATATATATGGATCGGCTTCCCATTCACTAATTGTTTCTCCTGAAGGGAAAGTGTAATTCCACCGTTGGTAACCTTGGTCGTTTTGGGTTGCATAATTCTTGTTAATACCACTCCATAATAAAGCACTCAAACTAAAATGATTGTGAAATTTCCAGTTTGCACCAAATTCTATTCGGTACTGCCAAATCTTACTTTTGTTTGTTCGGATTATTTTGGTGGTATCGGAAATAGATCTATGAAAGACTTGTCTCTCAAATTTTTCTACGTTTGATGAGATTCTTCCAATTAATGACCATTTTTCATGAAAATCGAACTTGTAGGTAATCCCATAATAAGGAAGGGTAGTCGTGCTTTTTGGGTGAAATATTTGTGGACCACTAAACCCTATCGTACCACCAACATAATGTGATCTCTTGAATTCGGTTTTTTCTTGAGCTGTGGAATAGAGAACTAAAAATAAAGCGACAATTAAAAGCGAATAAGCTTTCACAGTTTCAGGTTTCTAGTCAAACGCTTCGTAATGGAAATTATTGTAACTAAAAAAGACAGTTGATTACACTTCTAACGTGTGGTCAAAATGAGCATTATTTGGCACGATTGCCCACGTCTTTCTACCCCCTGTTGGTCGTTTTGAGAAATTTACTCTAGGTCGCTGTGTATGAGTTTAACCCTATAAAAGGGTGTTGCATAATGCAACACATATGAACTGTGTTACAGAGCGTACAAATGTGAGCGATTCAAACTCAGAAATTACATCAGTGTTTTGAAGAGATTTCGGAATCCTGATTTTGAAAGATCCAGCTAAATATTGGAGGCAAGCTCCAACACTTATCCGGAGATTTAATTTAGGGATTAGTTCTTAGAAATAGAAAAATAGCAAGTAGGGAGGACGTGTCCACAAAACAAGTTTTTTGACTCTAACCTCCGACCTTGATCAAAGCCTAAGTTTTGATTGTAGCAAGTAGGGGAAGCGTATTACGTTTTGCGCTTCAAACGTTATCCTAATCCCAAACTTGTCGGGTTGGAGCTTCGATGTTGTTGTGTTCTCCCTTCGGTTGTAAGTAAAACAGGATTTAAACGTTTTTAGAGGCGATTTAGAGCCGTTTGGGGAGTGAGTGGAATTGGTGTAAGTTTAGCTCTGAATAGGTTTTAAAAATGATCCAATCTCGATACAATCGAGTGCAGAAGGGAGAAGAAGTGTGTAGCTCTGCTACTTAACATAGTGAGCGGTTTATACGATCCCGGAATTTATGAGGAGTTGTATAAAAATAATTATGTTACTTGAGCCTCTGGGTGGGCTTTAAGAGTTTTGTTTACTGATTCTAGCTCTTTGTTTTACTTCATTCCATGAGTAGGATTTACTTTTTCCTTCTAGGTGTTTTTTCTTTCTTTGATCAAGAACATCCTTTTGGTTAGTAGAGAGTTGAAATTGCTTGTGATTTATGGCCATTTTTTTGGATTGTCTTTACCGTGAAGAATGGCAAGTATAAATACTGTTTGATTTTCTTCTAGATAGTGAACCCCGATTTTAAATCGTTTAATGTGTTTAATTCTGGTTCCTCTATATCTGACTTGATACTTAAGTGGATTGAGTTTTAAATCTTGTAAGGCGCTATCAAAGACTGTTAGAAATTCTAATCCTAAGTCAGGTTTTTGTTGTTAAAATCTTCTGCAAACTCGTCAAGAGCGATAAAGGCCTTTTCTCTAATAGAGACTTTATAGTCCAATTAACCTTGATGTTTTTCGAAAACCTTCTCCTTGACGGAGCTCCAATCTTGATAGTTAGCTGAACCGTTTTCATGTTCTACTAATGCTCTGTCAATCTCTTCGTTCATTAGTTTTTCTTCATCAGAACTCTTTATTTTGGCAAATTTAAGAGTTCTAGCAAAGTCAAGAAAAGCTTTCGCTCCTTCCTGTGATTCGTCTATGTCGATAGTTATGCTCATAGTAGGTTTAACGGTTTTTCTTTAAAATAGTTCTGTGTCTAATGTTGTGATAAAATTGATTAAAGAATTGATTGAATTTTTCTCTTGGCTATAAAAGCATCAATTACTGAGTAAATATGATTGCGATCTGTTTCTTCAAATTTAGATACTTCCAATATTCTTTTTCGAATAGTCTTATCCATCTGAACGTCAACCTTTCCTGTTAGGTAATCTAATGATACATCTAGAATGTCTGCAATTTTACGTGCGATTTCAACGGAAGGAAGAACTTCATTTCGTTCATACCTACCTAGCACATTTTTATGAATATTAAGTTGAGTTGCTAAGTCAATTTGCGACATCCCTTGTGCTTTTCTTAATTCTACAACAATACTTCCGAACTCCATACAAAAGAAACTTTATAGGGTTTATAACCCATATTTGAAACTAAAAAGCAAAGATATGGAAACTAATTAAGTTCTTCAAACGCTAAAAAGTTTTGAAATAAACACCATAATGGCATCTTAGCACCTAATTAGGTGTTTTACTAAACTTTTTTAACATGCAAATAAAAAGGTTCTGTCGCATTAATCTCATTGAAAATGAATTTAGTAGTTTTCTTGGAGATTCAAGCTGCTAATGAGAGAAAAGTCTTGAAGGGAGTATTCTTAGCATCAATGATTTGATCCTTCAAAATAATATTTAACACCTCAAGCCATGCCTGCGGCAGGCAAGCTGTACCATAAGGCAATTATGTTAAATGTTTGGACCAAACTAAACGAAGTGATCTCATCGAAGACCTTTGAAAATAAATAATATCTGAGGTAATCAAATCCAGTTCATCAGTATCTCATTGAATAGATTACAGAATCCTGTCTTTGTCCAACTAGATGGCTATTGCACTCCTGAAGGAGGAGCACAACACCCCTCAGGGTAGCGTCCTAGAGATAACCGGACTATTGTGTTCCTTAAAAGGACATAAGACTAGTAGGTCCTGCAGCAACATACGGTTTTTATTTGAGTAGTGCTGCCCTGAAGATTATTGCCAGGTTTTTGGAGCATAGTAGCTTAGAATCTACACAGATTTATACGCACATTTTAGAAAATAAATCTTGAAGTCGCATTTTGCGACATCAAGAAAAATTAGTTTTACATCAAATAAGATCAGC
>JBLIOB010000337.1:0-4489 GCA_047639575.1 Parvicellaceae bacterium | reverse complement strand
TTTCCGTCTGCGTCCCAAATCTTACTTCCATCTCCCTTGGTCATAAATAATGGAGTCCCGCCAACTGATTTGAAGGCTCTTACTGGTGAATTAACGCCACCAGGGAAAAATGTTTTGGCTTCGGTAAACAGCTTTTCAGAATTGACTTTTATCATATGCTCAGCTTTGTTGAATTTTTATCTTTGTTCAAGTTCACCACAAAATTAGGAATCCTTTGATATGGAGTATCAAAACACATTAGAATTTGCTAAAAAAGCAGATGGCCAAGATAAATTAAGTAAATGGCGAGAAGAATTTCACATCCCTGTATTGCACGGTAAGGAGTGCCTTTATTTCACTGGTAACTCATTAGGGCTTCAGCCAAAGTCTACTAAAGCCCTTGTTCAAAAGGAACTTGATGATTGGGCGAAATTTGGGGTCGAGGGTCATTTTGATGCAGAGAGACCATGGTTTTCTTATCATGAGTTTTTAACTGATAAGACAGCAAAATTAGTTGGAGCAAAACCGGAAGAAGTAGTGGTGACGCATAGCTTGACTACCAACCTTCATTTATTGATGGTGAGTTTTTATCGTCCAAACGAAACAAGAAATAAAATTATTTGTGAAGCGAAAGCGTTTCCTTCAGATCAATATGCACTTGAATCTCAAGTTAAGTTTCACGGCTTGAATCCAGATGACGTAATTGTTGAGGTCGAACCTAGGGAAGGCGAGCTGATAATTAGAGATGAAGACGTTATCGCTAAAATCAATGAGTTAGGAGATCAGGTTGCTTTAGTAATGATTGGCGGAGTGAATTATTTCACAGGTCAAGTTTTCGATATAGAAGGAATTACAAAGGCAGGGCATGAAGTAGGTGCTAAAGTTGGTTGGGATTTGGCACATGCTGCAGGAAATATAATTTTGAAACTGCATGAGTGGAATATAGATTTTGCCGCTTGGTGTAGTTATAAATATTTAAACTCTAGTCCTGGCGGAGTAAGCGGAATGTTTATTCATGAGCGACATATTACCAATAAGGACTTAGTTCGGTTTGCAGGATGGTGGGGTCATGATAAGGAGACTCGTTTTTTAATGGAAAAAGGATTTAATCCTATTCCTACTGCAGAATCATGGCAATTAAGTAATGCGCCTGTTCTTGGGATGGCTGCCCATTTAGCATCATTAACGATGTTTGATGAGGTTGGAATGGAAAACCTTCGAGCAAAAACTTTATTGCTATCAGGGTATTTAGAGCACGTTATCGATTCGATTGCTGAGGAGGTTGGCGTGAACTTAGAAATTATTACTCCTCGAGATTGGAAAAGAAGAGGTTGTCAAGTATCTGTGATCGCACATGGATATGGAAAAAAATTATTTGAACATCTTATGAGTGAAAGCGTTGTAGTAGATTGGAGAGAGCCGAATGTTATTAGGATGGCACCTGTTCCGCTTTACAATAGCTTTTCAGACATCTATAATTTTGGACAAATACTAAAAGCTGGTTTAGCGTAAATGAAAGACACTCTTGTAAATATTGTTGATACTAATACAACTGGTTCTTGGATGGACTCGGTGGTTAAGGATGGTACAATAACCTTTGATACAATTCAAGGAGTTGATTCATTGCAAAACGTAGTGGCACTATCAGATCAAATCCTCACAGAAGAGGAGCAATGGTTGATGGCCATGAACTTAATGTTAAAGGTTGTTTTAATCTTAGTAGTTGGTTTTGTTATTTGGAGGGTAATTCTTGCTTACAATAAAAAGAACGCAAAGCCCAAGGGCGGTCAGTACTTTAAAAGAAAATATAGCGACAAATGGAAAAACAGGTAATAATAGTTGGTGCAGGATTAGTAGGTTCTTTGTGGGCTGTATACATGTCTAAAAGAGGCTATTCAGTGAAGGTTTATGAAAGAAGGTCAGATGTACGTAAGGCTGAAATTGTTGCTGGAAAATCTATTAATTTGGCGTTGTCGGATAGAGGTATTAAGGCATTAAAAAATGTTGGGATCGATGAAGAGATTCTACGTGAACTGGCTATCCCAATGACCGGAAGAATCATGCATGATTTGGATGGAAATTTATCTTACCAACCATACGGGAAAGAAAACCAAGCAATTAATTCTGTTTCTAGAGGTGGCTTGAATATCAAAATGATGAATCTTGCTGAAGAAGCAGGAGATGTTGAAATATTATACAATCATGAATGTCTAGGTGTTGATTTTGAATCAAGTACTGCAAAGTTTTTAAATACGGAAACCGGAGAGCAAGTAACAGCCGAAGCAGAAGTAATTTTTGCCTGCGATGGAGCATTTTCCGCTGTTCGGTATGAGTCGATGCAGAAACAAGCTCGATTTAATTACAGCCAACGATATATCGAGGATGGGTATAAAGAATTGTTGTTGCCTGCAAAAGCTGACGGTTCATATCAACTGGATAAAAACGCTTTGCACATATGGCCTAGAGGTAAATTCATGTTGATCGCTTTAGCCAATGATGACGGTTCATTTACATGTACTTTGTTTATGCCATACGAAGGTTCCCAATATTCATTCGACAGTTTAACATCGGATGAAAAAGTGAATGAGTTTTTCCAAAACGTTTTTCCAGATTTTCACAAAATGATGCCTAATCTAATTGAGAACTGGCATCAAAACCCCCTTTCAGGATTAGCTATCGTAAGGTGTTTCCCATGGCGATATAATAAAACAGTTTTAATGGGGGATGCGGCTCACGCTACAGTCCCTTTTTACGGTCAAGGAATGAACGCTGGATTTGAAGATTGCTCAGTAATGCATGAGTTAATTGAAAAACACGGAGAAAATTGGGAAGTTGTTTTCGAAGAATTTCAGCGTATAAGAAAACCGAACGGTGATGCCATTCAGGATTTGTCTATGCATAACTATCATGTGATGAGGGATTTTGTTTCTGATCCAGGATTCTTATTGCAGAAAAAAATTGAGGCGAAATTCAGCGAAAAGCATCCAGATAAATGGATGCCTCTTTATTCACAAGTCACATTTAGTGAAATACCGTATGAAGAGGCTTGGGCAGTTGGGCAAAAGCAAGAAGCCATCATGAAAGAAGTGATGAAAACTCCAAATATTGATTCAGTGTGGAACAGTCAAGAAGTAGAAGATAAAATTTTGTCGAGTTTACGGTAACAATCATTTCGTAACTTCGTACTTCTATTATGAGATTAATTGTAGCACTCTTATTTCTATGTTTTACGCTTGGCACATTTGCTCAAGGCGGAGGCTTGTATAGCAGAAAACATTTACCATTAGTAGACTTTGGAGGTCGATATAAAATGTCTGGTTGGTTAATAGAACCAGGCGCTACATGGGACCTTGCTCGATTTAGTAACCCAGAAGAACAGTATAACGACCAAACTATTAAAGTAAACCCTGGAGGGAAACTAGGAGCTTACCTAGGAATTGGGAGATACAATTTCTTTTACGAGGGTGGAAGGTTCATCAATTATCTTGATTATTCGGTGGCGTACAAAATGCTGCGAGGTAAAGAAGAAATTACTGGAGCAATAAGTGCTGAAGGAAAGTATAGCCATAATTTCTTGTTAGGGAATTTCAACATTAACAATATCTGGCAATTGTCTGACAGAACATTTATTCAGAATAGCATAGGAGCTAATATTGATTGGCGATTTATAACTAGGCAAGAGCATACGGGTCCTAACCCAGATCTCAATCCATCAAAAATTGTAGCAAATCTTCACTATAAATTCGGATTCGGGTTTAAAATTAACAACCGATTATTTGTGATTCCAACATTGGAGACTCCTATTCTTAACGTCCACAACTTCGAAAAGTTTAAATCCACTTGGGGCATCTTCAATAGTCGCTACCGCCCTCTTATTTTATCAGTACGATTTGCGTGGCTCAGACCAGTGGGGAAGGCTGATTGCCCACCGGTTTATGCTAATCCTGATGATAAAGATGCGCAGGAGAACTACCAAATGCGGTAGTCATTCCGGGTCACTAAATTCTTGATATTGTGTCTTTTAATCGTTTTCAAGGTGAAAATAGGTTTCCAACTTTGAGGTAGTCTATTACATTGTGTCGTAGACGGTCATACCTTAGTTTAGTGGTTGAATAATCTAAACTAACTATGAAAAAACATTTACTCATTGCAGCGGGCCTAATAATTGGTTCGAGTTTGACAGCTCAGGTGAGCTTCTCAGACGATTTCGAAAGCTATACAGCTGGAGATTATATAGGAGTTGTATCTCCAACATGGACCACGTGGAGTGGTGCAACCGGTGGAGCGGAAGACGTTCAGGTTGGAACATTGCAAGCTTCCTCTGGAGCAAACTCAATTTACTTTTCATCTACGGCCGGAACAGGTGGACCTCAAGATGTTGTGCTTCCTTTCGGTGGTGCATACGATAATGGAATGTTTGACATATCTATGGACGTATATGTTGCTTCTGGAAAAAACGCATACTTCAACCTTCAAGCTGAAGCTACAATAGGAACAACTTGGGCTTTAG
>JBLIOB010000336.1:0-4509 GCA_047639575.1 Parvicellaceae bacterium | reverse complement strand
GAAGAAGGTCAAAAGGGTCTAAACGCAGTAAATGTAAAAGTGGTATAAGTACTACTTTTTAACTTATTTGTATTAAGAAAGCCTGTCTATTAGACAGGCTTTTTTTTGTCCTATTATTAAATAATCCTTAGTGAAACAGAGTTCTGGACGAAACATCAGTAAGGAAGAAGAACACGTTTTACTATACTCTCCTTTTATCGATTCCGAACTAAATTTGCTCGGTTCGATCTGTTCTGTTAACTTTAATCGTTGTGCTTCATTAAAATTCCTTTATCTAAGAATTCACTTTTAGATGATGGTTAAGGGAAAAGCATCTATAACTGAAAAACTAACAATCTATTAAAACCAATATCATGGCAAAAGGCAAAAACTCTCAGAAAAACGTAAAAACAGAATCTACTAAAACGACCAAAGAGAAGCGAGCACTGAAAAAAGCGAAGAAAGCATCCAAATAATAGGTAGTTAACTTGTTAAGATCTCTTGAAGTACTAATTAACTCCAATTGAAACACTAGTCCCGGCTTTCATTGCTTCTTTTAGAATACTTCTGAGGGCCTTTTGCATGTTTCTTTGCTTCATCTCCTGCTGGGTTATAATGATAGGGTGGAGTCGTATAATCACAGCATGATCGCTTTGTATTAAATAGATCTTTTTCAAACTTCGCTTTTGATACATCACGGAAGATTCCGGAAGTAACACCCTATTGCGTTCTCCCAGATACTAATACATCTCCAGACGATTTCAAATAAACCGCGACACATGAAACTGCCAAGTCTATTTGCTTGGACATATTTTTGATACTGCCTTTGACCCCTACTCATTCATTTTCTCTGCATTTAAATCCGTGATTATTATTAAATGAATGAATCGTTTATCGACCATCAATTTTGCTATTTTCAAACCGTGCTTGACACCGGGGGAAGGGTCTGTTCCTCCTCTTGCATTGTACTCCTTAAGTAACATTTCAAGCTCCTCCAAAGTCATCTTGGACTTGTTGCCAACACACAACTCAGCGGCTTCAGTACTAAAAGCGGTTATAGATATAATGGCCGAGGTGGGTGCGTGCTCATACAGTTTTTTCAAGGCTTTAATCGCCCCACCTTTATGAAGTTACATTGACCTTGAATAATCAACCACGAAATGATAGTTCATGGTATCCGTAAATTCATCTAAACACTCACACGCAACCTTGCTAAAGTCTTTAGTCTTATAAATGTGGAAAATTGCATTCCTTAGTTCAGATGGTCTAACTTGAATGAAAGTTGATTGGTAAGGTTCCATCTTCTCCGTTCCCTTTGCTTTACTTTCTGAACCACTGTTAATAACCTGCCTTTTGTCTCAAATTCATTTTTAACAAGTTCTTCCATCTTATTTGAAACAGTAAATCCTCCGTCAGAAATAAGTATTATACTAGCTGAATCAACCCCTGTGCTCGCCCAACTTTTTGCCGCTTCATCGAGGCCTGCATGAACATTTGTGCCTCCTGCCAATTTAATCTTAGATGATAATTCATCTACCTTTCCAGGTGTATCTTGATCAATTTTCACTGAAAAAATAAACTTTGAACCGGAAGAGAATGTAGAAAATGTCACAGGTGTTCCGTAAGGTAATAACTCAACCAGTTCAATCAGGTTATCTCTCAAAGAGTCAAAAACTCGGTTTTTCCTCATGGATCCTGAGGCACCTATTGCAAATAAGTACGGCTGAGGTCCATTCGAACCCGAATCATTTGATTGTATAGGCGTCTCAGCACAACCACAATCTACACTATCTGATTGCGCAATTACCGACAGTTTATCTAATTGATAATATACCTTTGGTTTTAAGGGATCAAGCTCAATTGTTGGGGACTAGGCATAAATTTGTAAAAATGAACCAAATCTAGGCACAAGGAGTCGGACGAGGAACGTTTTATCTGGCTGTGCAGTTTTGGTCTCGGCCAGACTATCTTGATGATTTGTCAACGACCTTGGAGGCTGCTAAGAAAAAATGACTTGATTCTGGGACACGTATGTCGAACTTTTTTGAAGAAGACTTGACGACTTGGGTGTTCTTTTTAAGTTGGATTTAGGGGTTTGAAAAATAGGATTCATTCATCGTTTGAAATGAAGGTAGGGTAGAAGTACCTTTTAGAACTAGGTTCTAAAAGGAAGCGGACTTACAATTAATGCTATTTTTGAGCACAAAAAAAAAGGGAGATACATCTCCCTTTTTTCCTATTTAACGTAAATCAGTCTACATCGCAGCCTGAGCAATTCTCATTTGAATTTTACTAAGTCGTGAAGCTTGATCAGCTGATAAATTATCTGCAGCGTCTGACATTTTTGTACCCCAAGAAGCTTGCTTTGAAGCCATTGAAGCCATGTCAGTTATAACTGACATGTCAGTTGGGTCATTTTTTTGCTTTTTCACTAAAGAAATATAATCGTCAGCCCAACTATCGTAATCATCTAGAATTCCATCCCATTCTGCTGTATCATCGTCAGAACTTACATCCACATCATCATTGACGACTGGCTCATCAGTCGTTACATCTGACTCCGATTCATACGATTCTGTTTCGTCATCCGAATACTCATCCGCAATGTCTTCGTATTCGGCTTCAAGATTATCCATACTTTCCATCCAATCATCGAGAGAGTCTGTATTACTTTCTGCCCCGCACGAAGAAAGGATTAAGGTTGTTGCTGCTAATAAAGCAACTGGTAGGTATTTTATTTTCATATTTTCAATTTGTTATTGAAGTAAATATGTACAAAAATTTTGTTAAAACCTAAAAATGTCGTTCTGTCGCATCTGTTCAATCATATATTAAAGATCCAAAATCAAAAGCTACTATGCCGCCAATAAACAGAAAGAGTTGAAGGTACCTTGAGCTTTACAATACATCTGTTTCTTTTGAATCATCCTCACCACTTCAGTACCCGAAATTGTTCGTTTAGCTGTTTCGAAGCCTTTAAATCCAAGTTCAAAGCTTATCCTTCGTTTAATGAACCGATGATCTTGTTCTACACTATTGTTCAAGTACTTGCATTGCCTTATTTCTATTCTTGAAAAGGTTCGTTTGTTGTAAACTCCAATGGCGGATGTGTTTGCCCCACTCTTGTCAATGTTGATGATTTGTGGTAGACGATTTCCTTCAATTGCTTTGATCAAAAAGCTTTGAGCACTCATCCTCTGTTTGCGGTTGGTTAGTAGGAAGTCAACTGTATTTTCTTGTTTGTCTACTGCTCTGTATAAATATCTCCACTGCCTTTACTTTTATATAGGTCTCATCCATGCGCCTCCCTCTTCCTACAGAGTGCTTAAGTTTTCTGAACTCCTGGTCAATCAATGGGCTGAACTTGAATACCCATCGCTGGATTGTCGCATGATCCACTTTCAACCCCCTTATGGACAACAATTCCTCAATGTCTCAGTAGCTCAAACCAAATCTCAGTTTACAAAAAACCGCATGAAGAATTACAGACTTTGGAAAACAATGGCCTTTGAACATAGCTTCTAGAATTTGATGAAGGTTTAAAGTAGTGAATCAGAAATTAAGAGGGTAGATGCGACAGAACCGTAAAAAGGGGATGATAAACCTAAATCAGCTTTCATAACGTTGGGAAACCAAATATTAACCTTCCGTAATGAATCAGGGATTTTATTTGAACCTAAAAGCCTTGTTATTAGTTGTTTGTGAACCTAAAAAGAGGTGTGTAAATTAACCTTTAGTTACGTTGGGGAAGTGAATGTCTACATTGGGAAACTAACGATTGTCAAGGTTCATATAAGGTCATACTTTTGATTGGAACTAAACTGACGTGTTTTGGGAAAATTGCTGACGATTGAGGATGATGTACTGTTGCGGGAAACGTTAACGGAAATATTAGAAGCTTATGGACATACCGTTATTCAAGCAGGAGATGGAGACGAAGGTATAGAGATGTTCTCTAAAACGTCTCCCGACTTGGTGCTATGTGATATAGATATGCCTAAAATGGATGGCTTCGAGGTTTTAGCAAAATTAAAGACGCTTGTAGGTGCATCCGAATTTCCTCCATTTATATTCCTGTCGGCTAAAACAGAACTAAAAAACATTAAACGGGGATTGGATTTAGGAGCTGTAGATTTTGTTTCGAAGCCATACCCCGCTAAAGAATTATTGAAACTTATCGACCGATGGCTAAAAAAATAAAGTTAAGCCCACGTTTCAGAAATAGGCTTACAAAAGGAGCAATGGCAGTATTCTTTCTAACAATTAAGATTAATTTCATTTAGATAAATTGTTTTATGAATACGATAGAAAATTTTTATAATTCCTTAGATGAAGCTACTGAACATCAAACTAGATGTTCTAAAGCATGGCTAGTCTCAAATAGTATAATATTCGTAGAATGTAAAGCGAATGCTGAAATTCAGCTGGAGGATGCAAAAGAAGATATGGAACTTTCCGAAAAATTGGTCGCGGAGGTTAATTACTTTGCAACAATCATTGATACTGCTAATATTAAGAGTGTCTCAAAAG
>JBLIOB010000335.1:0-4511 GCA_047639575.1 Parvicellaceae bacterium | reverse complement strand
ATATAGTGACTTTAAATTATCTGGGTATTATAAACAGAATATACGCACAAAATCAAACCAATGAAGTAGCTAAGGGCACGCTTCCCCAAACTTGCAGTTTGGAGCGTGCTAAGGTATCATACTTTCACATTATAGAATCTACGTATAATCTTGTGGCAATTTATAGGCTTTCATCTAAAAGTATCAGTCGATCAAAAGGTCAAAGTGCCGTCGCTTCTGCGTCTTATCGTTCTGCTGAAAAACTCTACGATGAAAGAATAGAAAAGCAGTTTGATTATTCAAAAAAACATGGTGTAAACCACACCGAAATCCTATTACCAGAAAACGCACCTGAACGATTTAAAGATCGCTCTACTCTATGGAATGAAGTTGAGAAGTCAGAAAAACGTATTAACTCAGAACTGGCTAAGGAATATCAACTCGCCCTACCTCTTGAAGTCTCTACAGAAGAAAAAATCAAACTGGTTAAAGACTTTGCCAATGAACAGTTTGTCAAAAAAGGATTAGGGGTTGATCTAGCCTTTCATCATTTAGATGATGAAAACCCACATTGTCATTTGATGGCAACAACAAGAGAAATTACAGATGAAGGACTGGGTGCTAAACTTCGTTTCTTTAAAGACAGACAGTACTTAATTGATTTACGTAAAGACTGGGAAATATCGATTAATCGTTGTCTTGAACGCAACGGTGTTGATCAGAGAGTAAGTGCCGATAGCTATAAATCTCAGGGTTGTGATCTAAAGGGTGTCAGTGTAGATGCCTACAGTGACAATGCTGATATTCAGCTTCGACAAAAACAAGAAGACAATACCAATTCATTACTTGGAAACCCTGGTCAAATAGCGGATATTTTAAGCGCAAGACAAGCGATGTTTACCTCAGAAAGTATTGTTAAATTTATTGATCGTCATGTGATTGAAGAAAAGAAAAAAGAAGTAATTACCGCTCTTTATAACTGTAAGAATCTGATTGATTTACATGGTGGAAAATTTACGAGCCTTAATTATTTAAAGATGGAGCAAAGTCTATCTGAAAGCACGAGAACTTTGGCAGATAAAGGCTACTACCACGCTGTAGATATGTCCTACGCCATTGATGTAGCAGATAAGTATACGCTTAATGAGTCGCAACGAAATGCTTTCGGTTATGTCTTAAATGATGATCGCACCGTAAAATCTATTATCGGTATGGCTGGCACAGGTAAAAGCCATGTGCTTAAGGCTGTGGCTGAGGTTTACGAACAACAGGGTTATCAATTAAAAGGTGTGGCGCTTAGTGGCATTATCGCTGAGAATCTGAGCAAAGATGCCAATATCTCTGATAGTAAAACCCTACACTCGTTTTTATATCGTTATGAGCTAGGCAGAGAAGACATTAATGAAAAGTCCATTATTGTGCTTGATGAAGCGTCAATGGTTGGCGTTCATCAAATGTCACGACTGTTTAAAATAGTCGATGCTCACAATGCTAAAATTATCTGCGTGGGTGATAATCAGCAATTACAAGCCATTGATGCAGGTGGTGCCTTTAGAATGGTCACAGATAAAGGCGGATATGTGGCTTTAGATGAGATTCTTAGACAGAATGATGAGAAAGATAGGATCGCATCCTTACAGCTTGCCACAGGGGATTCTAGTGGTGCATTTAACCATTACAATCAAAAACAACAAGTGTATTCACACGAAACCAAGGAAGAAGCCATATCCGCTATCACAAACGGCTTTATGGAAAATGATCTAGAAGGTAAGTCACAAATTATTCTCGCACATAGACGTAAAGATGTTTCGCTGCTCAATGAAAGCATTCAACAAGCACGACTTGATCAAGGAGACATCAAAAAAAGAAGTGTCCCTGTTGATGGTCAGGATTACCATGTAGGAGATAAATTTATCTTCCTTAAAAATGACCGTCAATTGGATGTTAAAAATGGCACAATAGGCACAATTGATCGACTAGAGGGGGCAGAATTCCAAATTAAGACAAAAGATGATCGAATGATTAACTTTAATGCCGATAAATATAAAGATTTTGGACTTGGTTATGCGGTAACGATACATAAGTCACAAGGTGTTACGGTTGACCATACCGAACTGTATTTAGACAACGGGGTTAATTCCAATCTTGCCTATGTAGGAATGACACGTCATAAAGAGGATGTCTCCATTCACTATACTAGCGATCAACTCAACAATGGTGTTAAAGACTTTAACACTCTAATAGAAAGAGCCTCAAGAGTCGAAACAAAAGCTTTGATTGATGACTATGTGAAAGACCTTGATCAGATTCAAAATGAAAAGCACCCAGAAGTCAGAGAGGAAAGTTTAAATAGCATTAGAACTGATCTTCATGAACGCTCAAAAACGAGAGCAAACATTATTGAAGCAACTCAAGATTTAAATAAAGTTGGGCAAAGCCTTTCTAAAAACGTCTCCGCTTTGAATTCTGCCATTGATGAGCATCAACAAGAGCAGACTATGAAAAAAGAAAGAGGTCTTGAACGTGAAATGAGCCGAGGATTTTCATTTTAGAAAACACCAAGGAACTTTCGCCGTCTTTCGTGGCTGTTTTCCAGTAACTTCTGAGTGCTTCCAGCTATTTCTAGTAGCTTTCCTTCTCTATTTTCAGATTTTTCCAATTGCATTTCGAGAGATGCTATTTTTTCTAAGGCGTATTTTAATTCAATCTCAGTTCGTGCACTTTCTAAGCTTATTTCCTTCTGTTTCTTCTTGTTTCCAGTTAAAAAATTCAGCTGTGACTCAGATAAATCAAAGGTTCTAGCCAATTCAGAGACATCAACAAAGTAAACCCCTTCTTGCTTTTCCGCAGACATTTTTCCGCTCTTTACTTTGTTTAAAAGTGTCCGAGAAGTGACACCGATCACCTCTGCTGCTTGAGAAAACTTTACTTTCATAATTTTCCTTCTATTTTATTTTTGATTAACATCATTTCGTCGTCTTTCCTAATAATAGTTGATCAACTAGAAAACACAATGCTGTTATAATTTAATCAAAATAGCCATGTTATTGCCTTACATCATACAGTTGGTTAGTATTCTAATAAATATGAGTAGATTAACAGGGGATGAGCTACCAATGAACGCATCACAGTTATATGAAAAAGACTTTTATGCTTGGACTGTGGAAATGGCTCGAGCATTAAAAAGTAAAGCTATTGACCAATTAGACTTTGAACATCTTTGCGAGGAATTAGAAGATATGGGGGCAAGTCAAGAAAGAGAATTGGAAAGTAGGTTGGCTATTTTGATTATGCATCTTTTGAAATGGGAGTATCAACCAACCTATCAAAGTAAAAGTTGGTCGCTTACGATCAAAGAGCAAAGAAGAAAAATCCAGCGTAGACTAAATAAGACTCCAAGCTTAAAATCAAAGGTCAATAATATGCTAGATGACGTTTATGGTGATGCCTTGCTATCAGCACAAAAAGAAACTGGGCTTGATGAAAGTGTTTTTCCTAGCAAACTTCCTTATTCTTTAAAGCAACTTTTAGATGATAATTTTTATCCTCAATAATCATGAGTATCGTACTTTAACGTATCTTCATTAGATTGCTTTGTGAGTGAATATATAGCTCTATATGGGGTTCTAAGCGCAAACCTCAGAAATTTTTGATTGCTTAACTTTTGGCCTAATAAAGTATTATTTTTTTACATGAATACTACGACGTTTTAACCATTGATATAATGTTGATGGAGAGCATTCAATGAGTTTGGAAATTGCACGTTTGTTAATGCCTTTTTTTAGGTACCCAACAATTTCATCATGAAAAGCATCTAGCTTTAAAATATTAGCTTCACCTTTTGGTCTGCCTAATTTCATTCCCTCTTGTTTTCTCTTGGCTAATGCTTCTTTTGTGCGCGAAGAGATAAATTCTCGTTCAATTTGAGCTGCTAATCCTAAAATAGTGGCGGTTATGGTAGCTTGCAGGGAACCATCTAAGACCATATTATTTTTGGCGATATGTATGGATATACCTTTTTGCGCTGCTTCCTCGAGTATTTCTAGCACTTGTAGCGTTGAACGCCCTAATCGTGAAACTTCAGCGACAATAATCATGTCACTTTTTTTCGCTTTTGTTAGAATTTCACCAATGCCTCGTTCACCCCATGATGTTTTTCCACTGATTGTATCTTCAATAAATTTTAATCCATTAATAGCACGGGAATTACAATACTCCATTACTCCAAGCTTCTGGTTTTTAACATCTTGATGATCTGTAGAGATGCGTAAATAGGCAAAATTTGTCATACTTTTATCTCTCTCTGAATAATACCTAAAAATATATTAATTCAAACTATAACAGTATGAATTAAACGGTAATAAAGATACACTATGCGTCTGATTTAAACCATCATTTATTTTGGACACTAAGTACATAATAATCGTTTATGGATGAATAGATACCCACGGTAAACCCGTAGCATTCTGCCTTCAACCGCATAAAAATCATACAATCAAAAATTTCTGAGGTTTGCGCTTAGAGCCCCATAA
>JBLIOB010000334.1:0-4545 GCA_047639575.1 Parvicellaceae bacterium | reverse complement strand
CGATCAAGGTTTGGAGCGTATCTCTTCGCAGCTGGGTTGGTATTTTCATATGCGTCCCAGACTCCTGGGTTTGCCCTAAGACTGCTGCAAAATTCATGCCCATAATTTCCTTAATCAAAGAAGCAGTCTCAGGTGTAGAGTCCTCCCTTGAATTCCTTACTGGTCGGAATCCTCCTTCCGCCAACTCAAAGACGTATCCTTCTTTGTATCCATCAATATCTGGCGTAATTCCTAGAAATGATGTTAGCTTGATAATGAACCAAAGGTGAACATTCGGATTAAAATCAGCTTGGTCCATTCCTATCAAAAAATTTTCAATAAATGTGTATAAAGGTTCGTTTGCTTCTTGATGTTGGATGGTTTTGTATAATATCTCATTGATGAATAAAAGGATAGAAGACTTGAGAACATTGGTGTGCAGCGATCTAAACGGTTTCCAAAGTTCAATTGATTTGGCTGTAAATAAATCTCTTTTATCAGCGTAATAATATTCTATAGAAACAATGGATAGGGCTTGAAAAGCTGCAGCTGCTGTCCTTGAATTTTTCTTCCTGGCTCCCTTTTTCAACACAGAAACAAGGCCGTGTTCTTTTGTGTACACTTTTAAAATTACGCTTGATTCTGAGTAATTAAAATGATTGAAAACTATTCCTACGTCTGCTTGAAGCATCAAGATTTGATTTCAACAAAAATACTAGATGTTTAGGGATTTTAATTAATTGATTACGGCAATTTTGGTGACAACTGATGAATTGCCGCTTTCGCTCGAAGCAAACACTAAATAAACGCCACTTTTCACTTTATATCCATCATAGGTTTTTCCATCCCAAACGGCTTGGCCTCCGTAGGAAGTGGTCTCAAATACTAGGTTCCCGCTTACATCAGTAATCTTCACGTCAGAATCTCTGAGTAATCCTTTGATCGCAATTGTCCCTTCGAATCCAGGACGAACAGGGTTTGGATAAGCATAAACATCATTGAAGCTCGATTGACCTTCAGTTGCGGTACTCTTAAACGAGACAATACCATTGACTGTTGCCAAAAACACTTCCCCTGTTTCCCCGTTGATTGTTATGTCGCGGATTTCGTTAGAAATTAATGGACTATTGTCTTCTGTGAAGTGATAGATTTGATCTGTACCATCTTCGCTTAATAAAAAGGCACCAGAATTCTGAGTCCCGATCCATTTTCTATTTGCTCCGTCAATTGTTATGGACCTAATTGCTTCCGTTTCCAAAAGCAGTTGAACATTTCCATCCTGTTCAATTAATATTTGTTGAGCATCATAGTCTCCTCCGCTAAATACATTTCCAGCGCTATAAATGATAGCTGGTCCGGCATCAGTTCCAATCCATATTTCACCATCCAAATCAACGGCCACACAATTAACCGCGGAAGTAGGTAAGTCACCATTTCCAACTGCCGTATTCAACACTTTACATTGGTCGTCAGTCAGGTCGGTTGGGGTTTCATTGTTATTATATGCCATTAATCCTACACCTACAATAGCTGCCCAAATTCTACCATCTTCATCCATCGCAGAACCTGTAACTCGATTTCCACTTCCTAGAGATGCGCACGTGGCACCTTGCCATGTTCCGTTCGGAGCCAAGACACTAATTGGAGAAGTTGACCGTGAACTTAGTTGCCATAGATTTCCGTCTTCATCATAATGACCTCCAGCCAAATCATAAAAATCGGGAAACCCAGTTCTTTCAATTAAAGTAGAATTAGACTTATTGTACACATTAACGAGCTGATTTGAACGAAATTCAAGCAAGCCTATCTCCGAAGCAGATGAGGCAAAAAAGTGATCTGGATCGCTAGGATCTACAGTAACATAAGTATAATCATATGCGCCTGAACTGTCAAACTCAGCAGCTGTGTGATTATATTTATTAAAGGTTGTCCAAGATTCTTCAGAAAATTTATAAAACCCTTGCTGTTGAAATCCGGGGTCTCCTAAGTTTCCAAATAAAGTTCCACCAGCAACCCAAATATCTCCGTCTAGTACGCTCAACGAATAATTCTCGATGTAATCTGGGCCAACAGGTTCTTTTAAATTTCCATTAGAGTTGTTTGAGGCAGTTAATATACCTTGGAATTCCGTGGCTATCCAAGCCTTGCTTCCATCATAATATGCATCAAATGTATTAATAGTATTGCCTCCGTGCTGAAAGACTAACGCAGCTCTCACGTTAATTGAATCCATAACTGAAACCGAATTTCTTTGTGCAAAAACAATTTTGCCATTATCTGTTCTGATTCGATAAGTGTCATCACTAGAAATAAGTGTGTCTAGTTCCCAGATTACACCGTCATAGGCAAAAACAGAGTCATCTTTAAATCCCCCACCATCTTGCGAAATATAAATTCTTGAATTAAATTCCTGAATATGAGTAACTGCTTTTGATGGCAGTGGCAAGTCAGATCGTTGTGTCCATTGTGAAAAATCCGATAGAAAAGGGTTGCTTAAATCTGCTTCCTTAATACCGTTGTCAAGAGCGGCATATATTTTAGTCCCATCCGTAGCAACATCATTCACTTTGACCTGAGTTCCTGAATTTCCAATTATATAAGTATCCTTTACTTCAGTTCGATCAACATTTATCTGAACGATACCAAACCCGGTGGCCATATAAGCATAATCTCCTTCGCAATGGATGCCATAAATTTGTTTATCTCCGGAAAGGGAAGATGTTTTAATAGCCGGAATATTAATAGTAACACTTCCTTGAATCAAATCAACATTCCCATTTGTGTATCCAACTACGACCGTTTTATGAAGTTCGTTGTATTCTAATCTACTAATCCCAAAATCGGACAGCCCATTTCCTTTCGCTAGCTTTTCAATGCTATTATCAGTTAGATTATAAGTAAACATTGAATAGGGTGTAGCAGCATAAATTAAGCTGCCAGATTTCACCACACCAATCAGGTGATCGTACGGCAGGTGGTCTCTCCAGAACCCTACTTCGGTTCCTTGAGCACTTACTTGTAGTATGGAGATGCCTATTAAGACACCTAGTATAAGGCGTTTCACGAGCTACAAACTAAAGAAATTAAATTTTATTGTAAGAAATTCTGCTAATTTTGTTTCCGAATTAGCCAAATAGGCAACTAATTGGAATAATGTAAAAGGCCCCATGGCGCAACTGAAACTAGAAATAGTTAGTCGCTCCATTGGTCCAAAAAGGCCCCGTAGTTCAACTGGATAGAATTCCTGACTTCGGATCAGGTGGTTGCAGGTTCGAACCCTGCCGGGGTCACTAGAGAAAAGCTCATCAGAAATGGTGAGCTTTTTTTATGGGGTTGGGTTAGTGGTGAGATGGGAAAAGGGTCAAAATTAGACTGGGGACGCGGATTGGGACAATTTCACTACATTGTAGCTATGAAGGTAATCGGTTCTATCGATTTGGAAACCTACAGGTTAAATCAAGAGTATATTATTGTTCAACAATTTGTTAATGATCAGACAAGGTCAGATATTATATTTATTCGCTAGTCTATTTCTCATGATTGGAATGACACCAGCTAAGGTTGTGTCACAAAATCTTGTTCCCAATTGGGACTTTGAGACTTATATTTCATGCCCTGGTGGTCTGAATGATCTTACCTGTACAGGTTGGTTTAGTCCAAATCATTCTACTCCCGATTACCATAATGTTTGTGGCTCTCTTGATGGACATAGTGTGCCATCTGGAGATACTTATACAGAATGGCCCGTGTCAGGGGATGGCTATGTTGGAATGCTCTGTTATGGAAACACTTCTGCTACTGGGCTGTGGTACGAGTACGTTTCCGTTCGACTTAATTCTCCTCTTCAAAAGGACAGTGTATATCATTTGGAATTCTCCGCATCCTTAACAGATTATTCAAAATGGTGTATGAAAGAGCTCGGAATGGTATTCTCAGCTGATTCAATCGGATCAAAAGATTCTACTCTTTATGATTCAATCCCCGCACTTCAAGGCTCTGATTTTATAGAACTTTCAAATGGCTGGACCAAAATATCTGGAGATTATATCGCCAACGGAACAGAACTGTTTTTAACACTTGGTAAATTCCTGCCCAATTCCCTGCTCACAGTAAAAAGAGTCTATCCATTTCCAAATCCAGATGCTGGAGATAATGGCGCCCATTATTTGATAGATGATGTTATTGTTGAGTTGAAATCTTCGTTCAACCCTAATACAGTGCCTGAGGTCCTAAGTTTGTTGCCCTTTCCTAACCCATTCTCTGATATCTTGTACCTACGGAATACAGATTCATATATTCATCATATAAATGTATTCAACAGCATTGGAGAGCTTGTTTACACAAAAACCAACCCACCATTAACCATGCAGCTTGAATCTCGTTCATTAAGTTTAGGAATGTACACAATCGTTATTATTGATCATGCCGGAACTTCCTCCCATTATAAAGTTGTTAAACAATAGGGTTCTATCGCATTAATTCTGTCAAAAGTAAAAGAAACTGCTTTTGAGGTGAAAACTCAAGAG
Organism: Parvicellaceae bacterium; assembly: GCA_047639575.1. Classification (GTDB taxonomy): domain Bacteria; phylum Bacteroidota; class Bacteroidia; order Flavobacteriales_D; family Parvicellaceae; genus JBLIOB01. Next base: position 40 of record JBLIOB010000334.1, on the reverse strand, counting down.
GCATGTTCAAACACCATCGTTACCCAAAAGCAATAATTCT
>JBLIOB010000333.1:0-4561 GCA_047639575.1 Parvicellaceae bacterium | reverse complement strand
GCTTCAAAAGCTCGCAGAAGTGTGGAAAGGATGGGTGAATAACTACCGATTGGCAAGTATTCACTCCAAACTCAAAGCCCTTGACGAGTGGTTGAGAAACCGTTTGCGATACTGTATATGGCATGATTGGAAAAAGCCCGAGAGGAAGAGGAAAAACCTGATTCGATTGGGCATTGATCAAGGACAAGCATATGCTTGGAGTAGGACCAATATGGGCGGATGGGCTGTTGCCCAAAGTCCTATACTTGGAACGACTATTACCTTATCAAGACTCAGGAGAAAAGGGTATGAATCAATGCTTTCCTACTACCAGAAAACGCAACCTTCGATTCGATGAACCGCCCAGTACGAGACCCGTACGCTGGGTGGTGTGTGAGGTGCACTCCGCTAGCGACAGCCAGTGGAGCCATCTACACGATTAGCAGCTGTTTCCTTTTTGTAAACAGTGGAGCCTTCTTTTATTGTTTGGAGCACAAGAATATCTTTGATTTTTTCTATGTCAACTTTTAAAGGATTTGAATCAAGAATGACTAAGTCTGCCAGTTTACCTACCTCTAAAGTGCCTTTGCTTTCTTCTTCAAAATGCTGATAGGCCGACCATTCTGTAATGCATTTTAATGCTTCGTAAGGTGATAGTCTTTCTTCCTCTCCTATGATGTTCCCTGACCTGGATACCCTGTTTGTAGCAGTCCAAATAACACGCATCAAATTTGGTAATGCTACAGGTGCATCCGTATGAATAGTTATTCTTAATCCCTTATTTAAGGCAGTGCGAGTTGGGCTTATTTTATTACCCAAACTATCACCAATTATTTCTTTATGCCAATCTCCCCAATAAAAAGTGTGTAATGGAAATAAAGAAGCTATGATATTTAAATCCTTGAATGCATCCAACTGATCTTCCCTAACATACTGTCCATGTATAAGGACATCTCGCCTGTTTTCATTCCCATATTTAGCTGTAACTTTTTTTAAGGTTCGAATCATCTGATCCATAGCAGCATCTCCATTCGCATGAGTATGTATTTGCCAATTATTTTGAAAAGCACTTTCATAAATTTTTTCAACATCTTCATCCAATGGAATAGCTGGGTAACCTAAATATCCTTCTTCTGCTCCATCTGGAGGAATTAGATAAGGTTGAGTTCGCCATGCTGTTCTACCCTGCGGTGATCCATCTAATGTAAGTTTTACTCCTCCTATTCTATAATGGTTTTTATAAGATGAGCTATACCAATCTGTTTTAAGCAAGGAATCAGCAACAGAATAATCAATGTAGCTTACCACATCTAACTTTAGGAAATTAGTATTAGCTGCATACTCTAAAAAAAGATGAGAACTTGGCATTGCTCTTCCTTCTTGTACTGTAGTGTAACCATAGGATAGAGCCATATTTTGACCAGCTGTAAGAAATACTTTTATTGCCTCTTCACTCTTGGGACCTAGCACCATAGGCATAAACGGAATTGCCGCTAACTCTTCTAATACCCCATTGGGCTCTTTTGTTCCAGGTATTCTTCTAATTATACCACCTTCAGGGTCGGGAGATTCAGCAGTTAGCTTTAGTAATTCCAAACCTTTGCTATTAACAACGCAAAAATGACCAGAGATATGGACAATCATAACAGGATACTCTGTTGATACTTTGTCCAAATCCTCTTTAGTAGGAAACCGTTTATCTTCTAAAACAGAATCATCGAATCCCATTCCGAAAATCCATCCAGTTAATTCAATATTTTCAGGGGTTGACCAATCTTTCAGTATTTGAATTAGGGCATCAATATTATTTGCCCCAGCATCTGGAGGAGGTAGTATTTGAGCTCCGATGGATTGACTTGGGAATCCAGCGAAATGGGCGTGTGCATCAATAAAACCAGGAAGTAATGTTTTTCCATTGAGGTTAGCTTGTTTTGAAGTGGGGAACAGCTTTTTAGCTTCTGAAAGACGTCCAATAAACACTATCGTATCACTATTTATGACTATTGATTCAACGTAATTAGGTTCATCGCCTCTCATTGTAATAATATCCCCTCCATAATATAGGACTTGATTTTCTACTAATTCACTAGAATCATTAAAGCAAGCGGAAACGAGGAATATTAGGATTGAAAACATTAGAATCTGTTTCATATATTTATTTCTGAGTTATTATTATTGCTAACGCCACTGTATCAATTGTGGTTTTGGTGAAGATAATGCTTCCTTTACGAAATAGCCAAATCTCTGCTTTTGTCTATACCTTTTTTGATTTCATAGAGCTAATCTGAGATATGGAGGGGCTTCCAGAATGCAGAGAACTTTCAATCACAGCCGAACAGCGATGATTTGATCACAGCATGTTAGCGATTTTTTTTAGTCGCAACAGTTTTTCTCTTGTTGGATAGGTGGGCATTTAATACTTCCATAGCTACAAAAAACACAACAATCACCATTTATTGGCTTTAGTATCTCTTTGCAATTTTTACATTCATAGAAATACTGACACGCATTTGTTGGCATGGTTTCTTTCTTTTGATGTCCGCATTTTGGACAAGAAATGGTTGATTCTAGAACTAATTCACTCATTTTGATTTGTTTACGGATTCTACATTATACCCTGTTCGGGCTACTGCTGTTTTGATCTCCTCAATACTTGTTGTGGACTCGTCAAATGAAACAACTGCACTTTCCTGTTCGTACGATACCTCCAATTTCGAAATACCCTTGAGCTGAGATATTTCATGTTTTACATGTTCTTCGCATCCTGCACACGTCATTCCAGAAATTTCAATTTCATAAGTAGTTTCGAAGTTGACATTTATAGAATCTGACAATTCAGTTTTTGGAAAAAATGAGTCAGCAAAGTATGGGAATGCAAGCATGATTGCAGCGAATATTGTCACTATTACGAGGAACTTCTTGGCATGCCAGAAAGAAGGCTTTTCATCTTCTTCGCAAACACATTCAATTTCCTCTTCAGTTCTTGATCTTAGCTTTTGATACCACGCAAACCCAAGTACAACAACAGTTAAACCAATTAGCCAAGGACGAAATGGTTCGAGCCAAGAAAATGATGCTGCAACTCCGCTAGATCCAGCTAGAAATGCAAGTACAGGAGTTATGCAGCAAAGTGACGAGCTAATTGCTGTTAATACACCTGATATAGCCCATGGATTTGTTTTTTTGCTACTCATAAGTTGTGGCTTTTTCGATTTCTAATAGCTTGAGTATAGGATTTAGAATTGGATTGCTCGATTTGGTGATAGAATAAAATATGGTTTGTCCTACCTTGTTTGATTCGACCAATCCAGCATCTTTTAGCTTCTTTAAGTGTTGTGAAATTGCAGGTACTGTCATAGCCAAAATATCACTTAGATCACATGGACACATTTTGGATTCTTTGTCTAAGAGGAAAAGCATTTTGAGCCGAACTTCGTTACCGGCTAAGTCAAGTGCCTTGGCCAATTTGCTGATAGCTGTATCTACTTTTTCTATGTCTTGCTTACATTGACTTATCTGTTCAACGTCAGCATAAACCCTAATACATGATTTTGTCATTCGAAACGTATTTAAGTGATTGCTTAAATATACGTTAGAAATGGAGAGGTTGTTTAGTATTTAAGCAATCACTTAAATAAAGAATATAGAAATTATTCAGGCATTATCGCTAACGGTTAGTATTCGGTGTCATGGCTGACGATAGGAAGCCATGCACTATATACCTTGTTGTGCCTTCGTACTTCTTGTTTTAACTGATCCAACTTTTTCATAAATATTTTTGCTTATTCTTTATCAAAACCGTCAACAATTACTCCGCCCATCGATGCAGGAAAAGAAAGTAATATGATCCTTTTTATGGCAATTATTGGTTCAGCGATTAATGGCATTCTGTTGAGTGCAAACAGAATAATAAAAACGACAATCAGCGTAACTCCATAAATAATTAAAATTCGAAGGATGAAGTGGTAAGGGCGATGTTTAACATTGCCTTGAAAGATTCCTTGGATAGAGTATAAACCAATAAATAGCAGAGATAGGATCAAAAGTATGATCACATTGAATAAAGGTAACGTTTCACTAAGTTTCCATGATTCTTCAGAGAAAGCCACAGGTACGGCTAAGGCAGAGGCGCCAATAATCACCTGAATAATATCTTCTGAGTTGATAGTACTTTCACCCATATACAATTATTGTTTTGTGTTTTTTTGGCATTTTATTCCCTTCCTTTTTTATCATGAGGCACAACAATTGGCTATGCGCAATTGCGTATATATCTTTTTTATAAGGTTAAATCTAATAATTCAGAAAACAAATGAAATGACACTTAATTTGACTGATCAGAGGTTTTTCAGCCACATTTTAATTAAACGTAAATAATTTGGTTATTTAGAAGCCGTATAATTACACGGCTAGGAGATTCTAAAATCATTCATTTTGAATTCTTCGGCTTAAGCGTAGGGTGTTTAAGCGCCTTGGTTTTCCCAAGTCCTAAGTAGCCAATGGATAAACCGAAAATAAAAGGAAAATAAGAGTCGGATTGTTTGACTGAAGAGAATAATGGGTCATGGATAGTATTTTCATA
>JBLIOB010000332.1:0-4577 GCA_047639575.1 Parvicellaceae bacterium | reverse complement strand
TTAAACGCACTCAAGCTTGTAAATGAATATTATCCGGATACTTATCCTGAACCTGAGGCAATAGTCCTTTATGCAAAACATGGTCTGAGAATTAAGGAGGTTCCTGCACTAATGAGAGAACGTCAAGGAGGAGTGTCTTCCATTACGGGTCTATCAAGCGCCTATTACATGTTCAAAGTATTCATAGCCTGTGTATTTGCTTATCTTCGTCCAACGATTAAACTAAAAGAATTGTAATGCCTGATGCTCATCTAATAACAGAATCGGTTCCGCAGAATTTTATGGTAATTCAGATGATCAGCATTGCTGCGGTATCATTGTTTTTGTTATTTATTTCCAGACTTATAATTAAGGGGAAACTAAGAGAAGAATACTCCATTCTTTGGTTCGTATTAGGGATTGTTCTCTTGGTGTTTTCAATCTGGAGGGACGGCCTAGATATTATTGCAGATGCTTTAGGGGTTGATTATGCCCCTTCATTACTGTTTATGTTTGGGATACTAGTAATCATTATGTTCCTAGTTCATTTGTCAGTGGTGAGTTCAAAACAGCACAAACAGATTAAAGAATTATCTCAGGAGTTAGGCCTACTTAACAAAAAGCGAAAAGATAAAGAACCTAGCTAGCAAAGTCGAACCGCTCTTTTTTCTTCTTTTGGCTTGCTTTAATATCAGCAATTTCACCTTTAGGTATAGACGCAATTAATTGCTTAGTGTAGTCTTTTTCTGGGTTATTATAAATCTCATCAGCAATCCCCATTTCTACAATCTTTCCTTTGCTCATTACAATCATTCGATCGCTCATGAATTTCACAACAGACAAATCATGTGAGATAAAGATGTAGGTCAATTCAAACTCATCTCTAAGCTCATTTAGAAGGTTTAGAACTTCAGCCTGAACACTAACGTCAAGGGCTGAGACTGATTCGTCACAGATAATAAACTTTGGCTTTAAAGCCAATGCTCGAGCAATGCAAATACGCTGTCTTTGTCCTCCAGAAAACTCATGGGGGTAACGATAAAAGTGAGATTCTTTCATACTCACCCTTTTCAAAAGACTCATCACATACTGCTTTCGCTGATCGTCATTATCAAAAATCTTATGGACCTTCATAGGCTCCATAATGGCCGCACCAATAGTAAGTCTTGGGTTCAAAGATGAGTAAGGATCCTGGAAAATGATCTGAATATCTTTTCGAATTGCTCGCAATTCTGATTTGTTTAAAGAGGTAATATCAACACCATTGAATTCAACAAGCCCATCAGTTGGCTCTATTAATCGGATAATTGTTCTTCCAAGTGTTGTCTTTCCACAGCCAGACTCTCCAACTAATCCAAGTGTTTCTCCTTTATGAACTTCAAATGAAACATTATCTACGGCTCGAACCCACTCTGTGGGTTTCCCTAAAATGGTTTTTTTAATCGGAAAGTATGTTTTAAGGTTCTTAACCTTTAAAATGTATGGTTGCGAAAATACTTTGTCTTGTCGCTCCGCAATTTCTTTCCCGCTGATCTCCAGTTTAGCTAAAACTTCTTCAACATTATCCGTCAACTCTTCTATGCTACCATCTTCCATTTGACGCATGAAAGTGCTGGTAGTAGGAAGCGATTTAAGCCTTCTTTTTGCAGGAGGTCTGCAGGCAAGTAACCCTCGAGTATATGGATGTTGTGGATTAGAAAAAATGTCAACAACATTTCCCGTTTCAACAATACGCCCTTTGTTCATGACTAGAACTTTGTCGGCAATTTCTGCAATTACACCTAGATCATGCGTAATAAAAAGAATTCCCATTTTCTTTTTGAACTGCATATCATTCATCAGCTCTAAAATATCTTTCTGAACGGTTACGTCCAAAGCAGTTGTAGGTTCGTCAGCAATTAAAATAGAAGGTTCACAACTCATTGCCATTGCAATCATTACCCGTTGTTTTTGACCTCCGGAGATTTCATGCGGGTACGATTTAAAAATTGCCTCAGGTCTCGGAAGTTGTACTTCTTTGAAAAGTTGAATCGTCTTTTCTTTAGCGTTTACCTCCCCTTTTTGATGCAGTTTTATAGCTTCCATTACCTGATTACCACAAGTATAAACTGGATTCAGAGAGGTCATAGGCTCTTGGAATATCATGGCAATTTCATTTCCTCGATACTTACGTAATTCACGATTTGAAATTTTAGTGAGGTCAACCGGTCCATTCTCAGTATAAAGAGTGATGCTGCCGTTGGCAATTTTACCAGGACTTTGAACTAAACCCATTGTAGACAATGAAGTGACCGATTTCCCGGAACCAGATTCGCCCACAATACCTATGGTCTCGCCTTGATGCAAAGTAAAACTCACATTGTTCACAGCCGTTACTACTTCATCTTCTGTATGAAATTCAGTAACTAAGTTCTTTATTTCCAGTAAAGGTATTTTTGCCATACGCTACTTAAAGGTCAATGAATATAATGGAATGGTCTATCATGACAAAAGTTAATTGAAGGTTTTCACTTAGTTTTTAGACTAAACAGAATTTAAACAAGACCAACTAAACAAAACCTTAAAATTGAGAAGCTGTATAAGCCTTGATTTCTAGGAGGTTGGTGTCGACTTTAATTAGGTATAGTTCTCTCGGAATCCCATCATTTAAATTAAAAGACCAATAGCTCCAGGTGGAATCTTTTTCCTCCCCTTCAAAGAGCTGGTTATAATAATTTTGAATTTGACTATAATCGACACCCCATAATTTGTTGGGTATAAAAGTAGCCTCCAACTTTTCAATAGTTTCTTCACCAAATGAGGCTAGAGTTATCACTCCAAAATCTGTAGAGTCATTGTCTAGCATAATTTCACTAATTGAGTCTCCTATCTGGTAATTAAGAATGTGATTGCCCTCCCAATCAAAAATAGGAGGAATGAATGGCGCTTCTACTTGATTGCTTTCTGAACACGAAAACGCACAAATCAATAGAAGAAACTGCCAATATTTATGCATGTGTTATGTTCTCTTCAATGACTAATGGATCACCCAAATACCTTAATAATAATTGGATAGTTGCCACCACGTCTTTTTCGCAATATTTAGCAATTCGTTCAACGTCTTTATCCTCGTAAAAAACAGATGCTACTTGACTTCCATCTATGTCATCTTTGGGGGTAGGGATCCCAAATACATGCGTAAGTAATTCCAACGAAGTATAATTTTTATAGTCGCCAAACTTCCATAACTCCATGGTGTCAATATGCTTTATTTCCCAAGGCTTCTTCCCCGCTATATTGAGAATCCGAGGTATTTTCATCCCGTTTATCAAGAGTCTTCTACAGATATAAGGGAAGTCAAATTCCTTCCCATTATGGGCGCACAATAATTGATCAGGAAACGTATAATGATTGTTCAATAGCTCGCAAAATTCTTCCAGAAGTATTTTTTCGTCCTCTCCAAAATAGGATTTGGTTCTTATTAGTTGAAAACCACCTTCGGAAGTCGCAAAACCAACCGAAACACAGACTATTTTTCCGAATTCAGCTAAAATCCCAGCTCTTTCATAAACGTCCTCCGGGCTTGCGCCATCCTTTAAATGGTACGCATTCTTTTTCTCCCACAAGTATTTAGTGGAATCATCCAGGTCATTGTAGTTGTAAGTCTGTGGTACAGTTTCAATGTCTAAAAACAGGACTTTCGATAAATTCAATTGATCTAGCATATCTATTTATTTAATGAGAACCCCTTTTTTGTCGAGGTAGGGTATAGTAGTGAAATGCTCTTCACTTATCGCTTCTGGTAAAAAAATGAACTTCTTATCATACATTTTCTTATTTAGATAAAAACTTACCCAAAACTCGTTGTTTAGCCCAAAAACTTCAGGCACTATCTCTTCAAACTTTTTAATTGAATTTGAATCTACGACATCCAGAAAATGTCTAAAAGTGGTTGTTCTTTTTTTTGAACCATCCATGGAGCCATAACCTCTTGAAGAAACTAAAACCCCTTCAATTTGATCGTTTTTAAGGTTGATTAAATAGACGTTCCACATTTCTACAGCCAATTCATTTGATTCAAGAACGATTGCTATTGCAATGTCTTCGACAGTAGGTATGTCAATATCTTTAAGCATCTAATTGTGCAATTAATTCAAGTGCTCCATCAATGTAATTATAGATGTCTAGTGGATGTCCATTTTCATCTACTTCTCCACGCTGCCAACCAGTTCGAACAATTACTATGTTTAATGTGGGGATGCTAATTATATATTGCCCTGCAATGCCCCTCGCATAAGTAAAGTTCATTCCTTTATAATTCAAGATCCACCAATGCAAGCCATATTTCGTTAGTGGTTTTCCATTCCATTGAATAGCCGCGGGACTTAATGATTCTGATATATAGCTTTCTGGAATTACTTGCGTGTCTCTCCATTTACCTTTATTTAAAATAAGCTGTCCGATTTTAGCATAATCCCTTGGTGTAGCATAAAAACAGCAGAATGCTTTGGCCTTACCATTTTCGGCATCTAAATTCCAATAAGCGTCATGAGTTGTACCAATTTTCTTCCATATTTTCTCTTCTGCTAATTGCGGAACAGATTTTCCGGTAGCTGCTT
>JBLIOB010000331.1:0-4605 GCA_047639575.1 Parvicellaceae bacterium | reverse complement strand
TGTAAGCACTCTACTACTTCCTCTATAGCTTCTATTTTTTCCCGAAACCGAGTCATGGCATTGTCTTTTTGTCGTTCTAAAGAGACATTGATTAATGCGGAGAACCCCAGTCCAATTTTATGTGGGTCTACTTTGGCATGATAGCTATTGATAATTCCAGCTTTCTCTAATTTCTTCACCCGTTCTAGGGTAGGCGCAGCACTTAACCCTACTTTTTGAGAAAGTTCAATATTGGTAATTCTACCTTGAGATTGTAGTGTTTTTAAGATTTTAACGTCAATGTTGTCAATAGCCATAGATTCGGATTTAAGAGTGAATACCTGCGGATAACCGAATATAATGCTATAAAAACTCAATTGCAAAAAATAAAATTTGGATTGCCTCGTACTAGCAACCGCAACCGCCAAATAAAACAAAAGAGTCGTCCACCTTTTTAATGGTAAAATAACATCCGGCTCCGCCATCTGGTGGTTCATAATGTGATGAATCGATGTCCCACATGTTGTCTCCTTCAAACCATGCTGCATTAACGAAATGATACAATGGGATTTTATTGTTGCAATTGGTTTTGAATTGGACATTCCAGCCTCCCTCTCCACAACCACTTTCGGAATATTGCATGCCATTTGAGAAGTTCTGAGTCCAACCACAAACTTCGGAAGTGTCGCCATACATTTCACTCGTGTAATATTGATCGATTACAAAACTTGATGTGTCAAAATGAGCTTTTAAATAAGCAAGTGGGCTAGTTCCATTATCATATAAGTTGCTTAAAATAGGAATACAAGCATCAGGTAGCTCAATGATCTCGTGCGTTGGAATCGTTTCTATAGCCTCTTCCGTAACTTCTTCATCGAGACCCTTAAGAACTGTTTCGCTAAGTTTCATCTCTTGCAAAAGCATTTCCATTTCACGATCCAAGTCAGCAGCTTGTTGCCGGTCCCTTCTTTCTCCAAAGCAGGAAACGAAAAGAATCGAGAATGATAAAAATCCTAAAAGCTTAATGTATTTCATACAAAGTTGGTTTACTTGGTGAAGCGTCATTCACAAATGGAGCTAATTGAATTTCCAGTAGGTATCTCCCATCCTCAACACCTTTTCTGACATAAATTAATTCAGAAATGGTAGCATCTAGACGGGGTGCTTGTGGGTAATTCCAAAATGCACGGTGTGATAACATTTTACCACCATCATGTTCTCGATCCACAGAAGGAAGGTCAATTAGCACATGTTTAACTCCGGCTTCTCTAATTGCTTTAGCTGCAGCATCACATAAAAATGGTGGGTTAGTGTTTGAGTATTGAATATTCAGCTTTTCATCTGAGTTAGGCAGAGTTCTAATAATCAGGGCTTCGGGCTTTTTATTTAAGACCTCTGTTAATTGAATTGCTTCAATTATAAGGTCTCCTTTTGATCTCCATTCATCGTCACTGTGCCAAGTGTTTGGCGAAACAGTTATTAATTCAGCACTAAAAAAGTTTCGAGAAATAGCATCATTTACAGAATAGATTTCTTCCGAAATATGGCCAACACATTCTGTATGGGTGCCATTTCCATGGGGATTAAAGAATATATCTCTGAAGTTTACATTTCCTCCTTCACTAACACTTCCCAAAAAGTTATCTGTGCGTACCGCTTCTATTCGCATTGGGTTTACATACCAAGCGTTAACGTTCTCTGTACCTGCTCTTAACGGAATAGATATATCTATTGGCTTGTTAAGGTCTACGGTAATCGTAGCGTCAGGGAATTCAATTTTTGCAATCACGATTTGAAGATATCAAAAATCAATGATATTGTAGTTAGTATACTTTCTTCGTTTTTTTGGAGATAACGGCTGAGGGTTAGTGTTGTTCTCATAAGAAATCCGATTTACATCAAAGCCAAGATCATAATAAACGATTGTAACGCTTAAGATATTCTGATCATAAGCAACCTTCTTCTTTACCGCTGTATTATCCAAATCAAAACAAGCATCATCTACGAAATGCATTCCAATTAAATCACCTTCATACCATTTTCCGTTTTTGAAACCATCTACAAAATGTCCAATTTCATTTAATCCTCCATCTTTGTCTCTAAACTTCCAAAGACCATGGCGCGCTCCATTATTAACAAATCCTTCAGAAGTTGGTCTTGCAGATCGATCATATAAGAACAAATAACCACTTCCATTTTTCACGCTATGATTTCCTTCATCATCCCAAAAATCTACATAAAACAAATCTTGAACTGAAATATCTACTTCCTGATAACAATCGTATGAATTGTATTCAGAGAGTATGAAGCCTTCTACTTCTTTATTGCCAGAAGAGTGCCAGCTTTTATAAGATCCATAATGTTGAATTGTGTCTACTGTACCATCTTCTCGGGTATGAATATGTTCTCCAGATTCATAGTTGATTTCTCGAATTAGCGTTCCGCCTTCATCCCATATTTTCCAAATTCCACTTCGTACCCAATCCTTGATCACTCCCGTTCTAGAAACTTCCCCTGTTTTAAAATAAAAGGTGTATTCCCCCGGTTCACTTCCACCTCTTGAAGAAAAGGACTCAATATCGTAATAGGTGGAAGTGTTCCGAATTTCTCCCGGTTGTGAATTTGAATAAGTATTCTCTTTGTACATTTCTACTTTAAAACGGTCTTTTCTGGACTGTACTTCCACAGAATCGAGTGCATTGAAAACTGTTTTTGATTTCAAAACACTATCGCTGTAATAATTTAGCCAAACTCCATCTTTATAATCTCCTTTAGCCTGTCCAATCACAACTGGATTTCCTGAAGCATCCCATTGCTTGTAAACCCCCTCGTTAAGCCCCATTCTATAATCCGTAACAGAGATCAGCCTATTGCTGTATTTACTCCATCTAGTGCTTACACCGTCTATAGTATCGTTAACATACTTGCAGCTAGAAATTGGGTTGCCATCCATATCCCAGGTTTTAAATTCACCGTTCTTTTTCCCATGGTCAAAAGTACCCTGAGAACTTTGCTGCCCGTTCCAAAAGTACTCTTTTACGTCTCCAACTAATTTATTATTGTCATAGGTTCTAGTTGACTTTAAATAATAAACGGATTTGCCTTCAATACCGTATTTCTTCGCTTCTTCTTTTCGTTTTTTAGAATTGAACTTCTTAATTAACCAGTATTTCTGTGGACCAAATTTTTCTCCTCGGATATATGTTGTGGATCTTGATTTATTCCCTTTATCATCAAACTGATCCCAAACACCATTGATTCTTCCGTTGTCATAGGTTCCGTTCCTTTTAATTCCTGTGGTTTGGACTTTAAGAATATCACCTTCCATCCAAGCGCCTCCTTTTTTGCCTTTTTTGGTTTCGTATTCGATTTTACCATGATAACGTTTCCCATTAAAAGTCAGAACCGTAGAGTCCGAAGTATAAGTGTCATCAAAATAACTGGAATGCGAAACCCACACAATGTTTCCTTCTTTATTAAAGCTGGAATTTTCGACCATCATTTTATCATTTTCTTCATCGTATATAGCCGTTCTTCTATTAACCAGTTTTCCTTTTTTATTGAATGTCTCTGACAATTTATCATCACCATCTTTAAAGGTATAACCAGTGCTCAAATGAATACGCTTAACAGAAACTGTATCCTTATTGTCTTTTAGGCTGTAATCTATAACAACAATCGTATCACGATTTTTTACAGAGTCGAAATAACTTTTGTAGAAATGGTAGTAAGTGTAATTGGTAGCGAGGTCTTTTTTGATTTCTTTCTTCGAAGGTTTAAGGTGTTGAATAGACCTTAACATGGTCTTGTTTCGCCAATAAAAATGTTCTTCATAGTAATTAGATGTGTAAAGCCGATAGAGGGAGTAGCCATATTGGTAGTTGTTTTTAATGTGATGAGCAAATTGCAGAGAATCATTTTTTTTATCGATGATCACTTCTTCTAAAATCCTTCCTTGAAAGTCATATCGATTTGGCTCAGAAGTTAAGTAGCCTCCTTTGAAATTTCGGATGTCGGAAGGTTTACCATCGTAATTGAATTCTTCAAATTTCCCATCATACATGGATACATTCTGATAGTAGATATCATAAGCTGTTATTCCTAAGGAATCGTATACTTCTTGTTTGCTCAGCTTGGTTGCATCTCTGATTTTTTCATCAACTAGGCTGGAATAATAATTTGTTTGCTCATAAGAACGTACTAAATCAGATCGATATAAAAATGGAATGATTTGCTCCCCGCTTGTATCTCTATACGTGTACCTGGAAGCTAAATTTCCGTTGGGATGATAGTAAATCCATTTACCAACTTCGTCATCCTCTTCAATCTGCCCCCTCATAGCCAATCTATCTTTATAAAAGACGCGTACTTCACCGTCCATTTCGTCAGAGATGTAATTGGTAACTGCTACAGTGTCGCCCAGATGAAAAAAGATGTCTAGGCCTTCTCTCAAGCCTTTATGGAAACCTGCTGTTCTTATATGATTAGATTCTTTATCATAAACTTTCCAATCACCAGTCTTATCATCATCGGCAAATGATCCCTCCATTAAAACGATGCCCTTGCGACCATACCATTTAGCGGGGCCATTCTTTTTTCCATTTTTGATTGTAAAAGTTAAGGCGA
>JBLIOB010000330.1:0-4624 GCA_047639575.1 Parvicellaceae bacterium | reverse complement strand
TCGATCTCATACTTCTTTTTGAACTCAATGATGTCTTGAATCTCCTTTACAAAATCTGCATGAACAAAAACTCTTTTGGCTCCTGAAAACAAACCAACCATTGCTTCGAATCTCAAATCCTTTTTTTCAGGATGTTTTATATCAGCATAAGCTGCAGACTCATTCATAAAGTCAACTAGTTCCTTTTTACTTTTATCGTAACTCTTACTTCTCGTTCTAGATCGCGTTTTCCAATCAAAAGAATACATGCCTGGCCAGTTGATGTGTAATGCATCATCTAGTTTGTATACAGCATCTTCCCAGTTCCATGCATCAAAGTGCATCACGGAAGATGTTCCTGAAATCCTTCCGCCTCTTGGGCAAATTTGACCCAATAAAACACCGTTTGTTTTTACTGTTGCCATTACTCTAGAGTCCATATTCACAGCTATTACAGAGCGAACGTGAGGATTCATAGTTCCTACTTCACGTTGATCATTTGAAGCTCTAACTGCTCCAATTTCATGAAGTCCTAACGTTGAATTGGGAGCGATAAACGAAGGATAGATTTCTTGACCTGTTAAGTCAATGATCGTATCGTAATCATCCTTATTAACGGTAATCATTAGGGCATTTTTTACCAAGGTGATTTTCCCGTTATGCACCGCAATAGCCGATTTATTGATTACTTCTCCGTTACCAATATGTGCTTTAGCATTTAACAATAAGATTCGTTGGTCCGTTGCATTTCCTGGAGGGTTAACTTGAGCAAAAGCCGGCATGCTTAGGCACATTAACAATAGGAACAGTAGATTTTTTCTAGTATCCATCATCAGTAATAATATTACAGTTATGTACTCTATTCTTTTTGCCACTAGGTGCTTGCGTATCTGCCCCACCTAATTTGGCCTTTAACATTTTGGCAATTAACCTTGCTCGCTCTTCGGCTAATTCCTTTCTCATTTCGAGGTCTCGTTTTTCATCAAACAACACATAGCCATCAACGATGGTTTGAGTTGGTTTTGAATACACGGAAAGTGGATGCCCAGACCATACAACAATGTCAGCGTCTTTACCAACTTTTAAACTTCCAACTCTATCGTCAATGTGCAAGAGTTTAGCAGGGTTTAGTGTTACTAGCTTGAGCGCATCTTCTTCACTCATGCCACCATACTTAACTGACTTTGCCGCCTCTTGATTTAATCTTCTTGCCATTTCTGCATCATCCGAGTTAATGGCTGTTACGATTCCCATTTCATGCAATAAGCTAGCATTATGTGGAATTGCATCTCGCACCTCATACTTGTAAGCCCACCAATCTGAAAATGTTGAACCACCTGCTCCATGCGCTTTCATTTTATCGGCTACTTTATATCCTTCTAAAATATGAGTAAACGTATTTAAAGTGAATCCCATGGAATCCGCTACCTTCATTAACATGTTAATTTCTGATTGCACGTAAGAGTGACACGAGATAAATCTTTCTTTATTAACGATTTCAGCCAATGCATCCAATTCTAAATCTCTTCTTGGAGCAATAGCATCTGGAGCTTTCTTTCTGTTCTTAAGCAACTCATTGTAGGCGTCCCATTCGGTTCGATATTCTTTTGCTCTAATAAAGTGATCGTAAAATAATTGTTCTACACCCATTCTAGACTGCGGAAAACGAATGGTATTGTAAGACCCCCAGTTACTTTGCTTAACATTTTCACCTAAAGCAAACTTGATAAACAAAGGCATATCCTGATACTTCATTTGTTCAGGCATCCATCCCCATTTCAATTTAATAACAGCACTTTGTCCGCCAATTGGATTAGCTGACCCATGCAGTAATTGAGCTGAGGTTACTCCTCCTGCTAATTGTCTATAAATGTTAATGTCGTCAGAATTAACCACTGTGGCGATACTTGCTTCCGCTGAAGATGCTTGTCCGGATTCATTGACTCCTCTTGAAATGGCTATATGAGAATGCTCATCGACTATACCTGGAGTCACATGTTTGTCCTGCCCATCAATCACGATTGTAGTCTGGTCTACAACATCCAGCACATCACCAATGGCTTTAATTTTTCCATTTTGAATTAAGATGTCTTTTTCAGCTAATATTCCTTCTGCCTCGTTCGTCCAAATAGTAGCATTCTTAATTAGAATTTGACGTTGTGCTGGAAGAGAATCCCAACCGTATGGTAACATTGGAAAGGTTAATCCTCCAATTCCAGTAGTGTCCATTTTTTCAGGCTTCTTTTTAGACTTATCTTTATAATCGTCTTTTTTAACTGCTGCCCATTTTACCCATGATCCATTTGGAAGCGTTCCTTTTCCTTCCCAAATCCCACTATTTGAATGCACAATTCCTGATAATGAATAGAAATTATCTTCGATCTTATAAGTCAATGCCACTTGGCGATCTTTTACCGTCATTAACCCTTTCACTTTTTTAGTCTTTGTGATTTTAACAGGTTTATGATTCACATCATCAAGCACCAGGTCTCCACTTTCACTAACACTGTCTGCAACAATACTATACTCAATTGACGCTTTTGGCTTCAGAAGTGAACCACCTACTTCCAGCGTTCTATCTTGTTCATCCACTTTCAAATTGTAAGTTCCTCTTACATCTAATACATCTTTTGGATTCAAAATGAACTGGTCTCCTTGAATCCAATTCTCGTAAATGATTGTTTTCTCCTTAAAGATCTCGTCAGATGTAATTAAGAAATTGGCTAACAATCCTTCTCTTAATCCTCCTACTAAATTTTCTACACCCAACAATTTTGCTGGCGTACTGGTAAGTCCTTTTAGCGCGTCACTTGCAGAAAGGCCTCTTGCAACCGTCTTTCTAATGTTCAGCCAGAATTCAGTCTTCTTTTTAAGTCCGTTCAACGTAAAAGCAAACTCAATTTGTTCATCGCTCAAAGCTTTTGCATTTCCTGGTGCCAACTCCCAATGTTTCATTTGAGCTAAACTTACCAACCTAGCCGAATATGGGTCGGACACATCATAAGGCTTAGGGAAATTTAAAGGGATGATTATCGCCCCTTTGGTAGCTTTAAGTTCTGCTATTCTTTGATATTCATTCCCGCTCCCTTTAAATATGTATTGATATCCAAACTCATCACCTATTGTATCAGCACGAACAATATTTAACTTGTCATTGGCATCCATTATTTGCGGAAGAACTAAATTATTTTGAAATGCTTCCAAGGATAAATCCGTTGGCAAATCAGCTTTGTGCTTTTTATAGTATATCGCATCATAATGCGTTTGTCTGAGAAGTGAAATCGTTCCCATTAAAGAAGAAGGATAAGACTGACGGGAAGTTCCTTTTGAAAAGGATGAATGAGCTGCAACTATTGGTTTCAATAATAGCTCTCCTTCTGATCCTTGATTTAAGGAAACTAAAGATGAAGTCCCTCTTGATATTCCATCCATGTTGTGGGTAAGAACCGTTCCAAAACCTACTGCTCTATATTCTTTTGCGTTTTTGTCATTAGGAACAAATACCAAAGAGGAATTATATTCTGGCTTTATCGCTTGGTTCCACCCGAATGCCCCTTTTTTCTTTGATTCTATTTGAGGTGACGGATTTCTTTTCTCTTTTATAGCTTCTGGCTGACCATAATTAGAAAACATATCTATAAACGAAGGATAAATGTGCTTTCCTTTTAAATCAATGGTTACTGCACCTTTTGGAACCGAGAGAATCGCACCCACTTTTTCAATTTTGCCATTTCTTACTAGTAAAGTTCCTTTGACGGAAGTAGCATGGCTTGTATGGATAGTTGCGTTTGTAAATGCGTAATAAATATCAGCTTGATGCTTAACCCCATTGGTAGGATATAAGTTTGGATCTTGTCCAAAACTTACCAACTGAACACAAAGCAGGGCAATTAATAATTTAAACTTCATAGTAATTCGATTGAGACAAAAATAGCTTTATTCTTGCACGAACTTGCTTTGATTGTACAAGTGGTGTCCTTATTCTGTCATCTTTAGTACTTTTAACCCAAACATTTTAAATATGAACGCTTTAGTACACGCACATTCGGGATTAAGATGGGTCCTTTTAGCACTGGTTCTAGTCGCAATAATTAAAGGTTTTGGAGGGCTTTCTGGAAAGAAGCCATTTAGCGCTGGAGATAAAAAGGTAGCAATGTTTGCGATGATCATGTGTCATATCCAATTGGTGATCGGATTGATTCTTTACTTCATAACTGATAAATTCTCAGCAGCGGCATTAGCTGAAGGAAATAGAGTCGCTTCCTTTTTTGCAATGGAACACATTGGTGGTATGATTTTAGGAATTATACTTGTAACTATTGGTTACAGTACTTCTAAAAGAGGTAAAACCGATAAAGCAAAATTCAAAAGAATTGCCATTTGGTATACCATTGGATTATTGGTGATCCTTGGTTCAATTCCATGGCCTTTCATGAAAAATTTTGCTGAAGTTGGTATCGGCTGGTTCTAATATGAAATACTATTTATCGCTTATTGTTTGTTTGTTGCTGATGTCGTGCGGAAGCGGTGAGACCGTTATTGATAACAATGGTCCGTCAGAAATCGGAAGCGTTGATGCAAGTAAACTATACAACAGGCATTGCGTTGATTGCCACGGTTTAAAAGGTGATCTGGGGTTAATGAG
>JBLIOB010000329.1:0-4639 GCA_047639575.1 Parvicellaceae bacterium | reverse complement strand
GCTTCGCTAATAAAGGAATTAAATATGCGAGCATCAATAAGTTAGGAAAGAAGTACCATTTATTTGCAACGCACATGGACGCTGGTTCAGGGGTAGACGATCTGGAGGCTAAGAATTCTCAAATGGCTGAAATAAGAGATTTTATATCGGCTCAGAACATACCTGAGCATGAAGCGGTTTTATTTGGTGGTGACTTCAATGTTTCCCCTATTATCGCTAACAATTTATTCTTGAATTTCCACGACTCTATTGATCCAATTGTTCCACAAAACATTGGATACAAATGTTCCACTATGGACACTATAACAGGAAAGATTATTGATCATGTTTGGACCGATAAACTTCACTTGATTCCACTTTCTGCCACGAACAAAGTATTGACCTATAGAAGTATGGAGGAGCAACTCTGGGATCTCTCAGATTTTTCAGATCACCGGGCGGCCCTTGGCCGCTTTGTATATCCAGACTTGAATGCGATTGGGAATGACACTATTCTTTGTGGTGGTGACACCATGAGCTTAGTAATGACGACTGATGTTGCCAGCACTTTCCAATGGTATTTAAATGGCTCTCCAATTCCGGGAGCACAAGATTCAGTTTACACGATTAACGGTGCAGTTATTGGAGACGTTGGACTTTATTCTTGCCAAGTAAATTACGCTGCTGAGCACGGTGACACACTTGATCAAGTAAATGCACTGTTGCACCCGTTTGGGCCGGACACAATACAAGCATCAATTTATTGCGATATCGCTAACATCACAATAAATAATTTGTTATGTGTAAACGGAATTAAAGAAGAGGAAAAAGCCTTTCAAATTTGGCCAAACCCAACTCATGATTTGCTTCACTTAGACTTTGGAAATCAAGCTAATTATCGTAGCCTACAGATGACTAATTTGTTGGGAGAAGTTGTTTTAATGGAAAAAAAGAGCGTTAGTTCCATTGATTTAAGCGGATTGAATCTTGGTGTTTACATCTTGACGGTGGAGCTTAATTCCGGCCATAATGTTTCGAAGAAGGTAATTAAGTATTAGAAGCCACCAACCGATTTAAAACTTTTTGTCTGTCTGAGTGTTTAGAATTGGACTTGTGAGAAATACAAGTATTTAAGAAAGTTAAACCATGTCTAAGTCAAATGTAACTAGTGTTAAACCGTTAGGGTTTCCTTGGGAAACTCAAGACCCATTTTTATTCTGCGCTCATCATAGAGATGAATATCCAAAAGGTAACTCCCAGATGGGTGTGTCTTCAGAAAATTTATTAGGGAGAAACATCGGAAGTGATTTTGTAATTAAGGATGGCTTTAGAATGTATCATGGTTCGAATATGCCAGGATTTCCTTATCATCCGCACCGGGGGTTTGAAACAATAACGATTAATAAAGAAGGTTTTGTAGACCACTCGGATTCGTTGGGAGCAGCTGGGCGGTTTGGGGAAGGTGACGTTCAATGGATGACAGCAGGCAAAGGAGTTCAACACTCTGAAATGTTTCCATTAATTAATGAGGATAGTGAAAACCATCTAGAGATCTTTCAGGTTTGGTTGAATTTACCAAAAGCGAGCAAGTTTGTAGAGCCCCATTTTAAAATGCTTTGGAAAGAAAATGTTCCAGAAATTAAAGAGACAGATGAAAACGGAAACAGCACAACGGTTAACGTTATTGCTGGAACTTTAAGAGGGGTGGAAGCGCCAAAACCAACACCCGACTCATGGGCATCTAATGAAGCGCATGATGTTTCTGTGTTAACGATTGAAATGGAGCCCAACGCGATTTGGAAACTACCATCGGCATCTGAAGGCGTGAACAGAAACTTGTATTTTTATAAGGGAGAATCGCTATACGCGGATGGAGTTCAGGTGAATGAATATCAAAAAATTGAAGTCGGTTCAGGATTTGAAACAGAGCTAGTGAACGGCAACGAGACTGGATATCTGCTTTTCTTACAAGGAAAACCAATTAACGAACCGGTTGTTCAATACGGGCCTTTTGTAATGAACACTGAGGCAGAAATTCAGGATGCTTATTCAGATTATCAAAAAACTCAATTTGGAGGATGGCCATGGCCAAACCAAGAGCAAGCGCATGAACGATCACGTGGTCGCTTTGCACTGCACGCGGATGGGAAGGAAGATGTAATTGGATAGCTATTTCGTTGAAAGCTCTTCAGCTTTTAACAAGGCATCGTAAACATTCACTATTCCAGCCGCGTTGCATAAATCTCCCAGTGTTGCCTCTTTGGAGGGGTCTCCAGGTAGAGGCGTAACAACACCTTCTTGTTTTCTTACGGTTGAAACAATAATTCCTCGTATTTCAATCATCGTTAATTTTGGGTAATAGGACTTTATTAAAGCTGCAACTCCCGCTACCATAGGACAAGCCATCGATGTTCCAGCATACACATCATATTCGTTATTTGGTGTTGTGGAGCAGATGTCGTGGCCTGGAGCGAAAACATCTACCATGGTTTTACCATAATTAGAAAAATCAGCCGCAAGTCCATCTCTCAGTAAATACCCTTTATAGTATTTCGCTTTTTTATAACGAGTAGATGCACCAACCTCTATCCAATTGGTAAACTTGCTCGACATTGATTTGTATTGCGGTTTTGGGAAGTTATTCTCAACGTCAACATCCATTCCTTCGTTACCAGCCGCGTGAACAACTAAAACTCCTTGTTCCTCAGCATATTTAAATGCTGAGATTACTTCAGCTTGTTCAGGAGAGTAGCCTTTTCCAAAACTCATGTTAATAATATGAGCCCCATTATCAACCGCATACCTAACGGATAGAGCAATGTCTTTATCCCATTCATCGCCATTTGGCACGGACCTTAAAGCCATAATTTGAACATCTTTGGCCACACCGTCAATGCCAATGCCATTATTTCTAACCGCGGTTATAATCCCAGAGACATGGGTTCCGTGGCTCGCATCTGGTCCTTCAACTAGATTGTTTCCATAGTTGCTCTGGCTAAAGTCAGAAGCATCATCTCCAATTACATTTTTACGAAGGTCATCTTCAGTGTTGTAGTAGTAGTTTAAAACATTATGGATTTGATTAAGCCATTCTTCATAATCCTTATAAGTCAGCCCTGATTTCTTTTTCATATTAAGCATAATCGAAGCTTCCTTGGCTAATTCAGGTTTGCTTTGAGCTGTCTTCAAATCACTCATTGAGTAACTTCCCTTGAAATGTTTTTTCAATTTAGTATCGGCAGCTTTAAGAATGTCTGAAGTTTCTTTTTGCTTTTCTAACTTGTCTTTGGCCGATTTTCTTTCTTCTTCAACTATTTTCTTGACTTCTTTATAAAGCTCATAATCTGCTGTTTCATCTTTTTTAATGTCTGAGGGAGCTAACCCTTTATATTTTTTGTGCAGATCTACATAAACTCGAGTTACTTCTAAGCTAGAATTGAATAGCGGATCACCTTTACTATTCCCTAGGAAATTCCATCCGTTAATGTCATCAATAAACCCATTCTTGTCATCGTCAATTCCATTTCCGGCTATTTCACCTGAGTTAATCCAGATTTTACCTTTAAGGTCTTCATGCTCGATATCAACTCCCGCATCTATTACAGCTACAACAACGGTTGTTGATTTTTTATCAGCTAATAGTTTTTTATAAGCAAGGTCCGTACTCAGACCAAATTTTTTCCCATTGTACCAATTGGCAACCTTCTTATCTACTTTTTGCCCGAAGGTTATGCTCGTAACGAATAATAAAATCAGAAGACAAAGCAGCTTTGAATTAATCATATAGTAGGGTTTAATTGGAAGACAATTTGAAAATAGCCTTGATTAAAGTTATTGAAAAATCAAGCTCGATCAACACGGGTAGGTAATGAAAGCAGAATTAGCTTGCTTTAATTAGCCCTCAGGAACAGTATCAAACGCTTTTCTTTTATTGTCAATGTATGCATTCATCGCATCTGTAGAAAAGATGAGCCCTTTCATTGCATCCAGATGAGGTTGATCTCCTTTTGCAAACATTTCCATGCCATGTTTTTTACTCAAATCGATCATTTGATCAAATGTTTCTGCCTGAAATATTTCTTCACATGCACCACCTAATTGACTACAGGTCATCTTTTTCATAAGCTTATTTTAATTCGTTCCAGTATCGTTGGAATGAAATGAGAAGTAATTTATTTTCTTAAAAAGAACGAATTAAGTACTATTACGTTTATAAAACATTTAGAAGAAGTTATTATTCCATAAAATGATGTTATACTTCAGAGGCCTAGCAGTTGTGCTGTTGGGCGTTTGGACGATATGTTTATTGAATAAAAGTTTAATTTATGAAGTATACCTTTCCATTTTTTGTTGTTATGGCAATTGTGTTTTGCTCATGTTCGGCAACGGAAGAAAGTACAAATGAAATTAATGCTAGTAACTCAGAGATTCTTTTTGATTTACTTTCTCAGGAAAAGACCAACATAACTTTTTCTAATAATCTCACCGAAGACAATTTAAATAATGTTTTTAAATACGAATACTTCTACAATGGGGGAGGAGTTTCTCTAGGAGATATTAATAATGATGGATTAGTAGACATTTATTTTACTGGTAATATGGTGAACGATAAGTTATATCTAAATAAAGGAGACTTAGTGTTTGAGGATATTACTAAAAC
>JBLIOB010000328.1:0-4646 GCA_047639575.1 Parvicellaceae bacterium | reverse complement strand
TTATAAGCTGAACGCCAGCTTCATCTGAAACTGATCCATCTCCACCTTCCTTAGTGGCTTCAACTATAAACGCAGCTTTAATTGCCCTTAAAGCTGCGAGCTTATCCTTCTCGCGAGCTTTCATGGCAGTTTTTATGTCATCGTTTATTTGATCTGAAAGACTCATTTAATCTACATTATCATGTAAGAAAGAATTCCCAGTATTCAATCCTGACTTACCTTCTTCGTTTTCACCAAGAGATAATCTAGAAGAATGATCTTCATCTGAAGGCTCTACATCATCTAATTGAATATTTCTTCTCTTGTACGCTGGCTCTCCCTCTAAATCAGCAATCCCTGAAGGGGTTTTTAATTTCAAGCTAATCTTCTTAATTCTCACAATACGCTCTTCGGCTAGTTGCTCTTGATCTTCTCTTGAAATCTCATCAGTTGTATCAGTTGTATTCTCTGCTTCTTCAATAATTGAGGCAGAAAAACCAAATGATGGCTTTACCACTTCTTCATTAGAAACGTTTTCGACAACTTCATTGTTGACTTCTTCTGTAACTTCTTCAGAATTGTTGACGGTCCATGAAGGCGTTAATTCCGGCTCCCACGAATCTTCAACTTCTTCTTTCAACTCAGATTCGGACTCAGTATTTGCCCTAACGTTATTTACTTCAGATTCTTCAGCTCTCAATGTAGGTTCCCACTCTTCATCAATTAATGATGGAGTTTCGTTTTCTGATTCTTTAGCGGCCTCCTGCTCATCCCATGAATCTTCGGTTGTTGGAGCTCTTAATCCAGAATCAACCCAAGTATCTAAAGGACTTTCCTCAGAATCGTCTTCTAAAACATATCGTTTAACCCCTGAATCTTCAGTTGTCTCTTCAGTTGTCTCTTCAGTTTCGGAATTGGTCATATTAAAAGAAAAAGTAGATTGAGTTTCCATCGACTCAACTTCATTTACAGCTTCTTCTGTTTCATTAAGTACAACGTTAGCAACTGGCTCGGCTGCTTCAACCTCAGATTCCATGATAAATGGCTCAGCCTCTACTTCGTTATTTTCAACCTCAGCGAGGATTGGAGCTTCAGCCTTTGGAAGATTAGACTCAATAGGGGTTTGTATTGGAGATGTAATATTTGTGTCAACTGTATCTTCAATGCTTCTTTTAACTCTTTCTGGGGATTTTTGAGCAACACCGGTATTTGGAGCAGACTCAAATCCTGTTGCAACTAGGGTAACACTTAGCTTATCACCAAGCTCTTCATCCTGACCATGACCCCATATAACGTCAGCTTCCAGGCCAGCTTCATCTTGGATATAGTCTGTGATGTCTGAAATCTCATCCATCAGCACTTCTCTTGTGCCATAAGTAATATTTAAAAGAACATATCTAGCTCCCATAATATCATTATCATTCAATAAAGGCGAAGACAAAGCTTCCTCAACTGCTCTAATTGCTCTATTATCACCTTCCGCAACGGCAGAACCCATAATGGCCACACCACTATCTCTCATCACTGTGTTTACGTCATTAAAGTCAACGTTTATTTGTCCAGTAATTGAAATTACTTCAGCAATTCCTTTAGCCGCAGTACTTAATACCTGATCAGCTTGAGCAAAAGCATTTTGAAGTGTAAGGTTTCCGAACATATCTCTTAACCTATCATTATTGATGATAAGTAAAGTATCCACCGATTCTCTTATTGCTTCAATTCCGAGCTCAGCTTGAGCCTTTCTTTTTCTGCCTTCAAATGAGAAAGGTACAGTTACGATACCCACGGTAAGTATTCCCATTTCTTTCGCAGTTTTGGCAATCACAGGTGCAGCACCTGTTCCTGTACCACCTCCCATTCCAGCAGTAACAAACACCATTTTAGTGTTGTTCGCTAGTATTTCTTTAATGTCATCAATGTTTTCAATTGCAGCATTTTTTCCTACATCTGGAATAGAGCCAGCTCCTCTTCCTTCTGTTAGGCTTGAACCCAATTGAATTTTTGTAGGTACAGGACTAATATCAAGTGCTTGCGAATCCGTATTACAGACCACAAAGTCAACTCCTTTTATTCCTTGCTCATACATGTGGTTTACGGCATTACTACCGCCACCTCCAACACCGATCACCTTGATGATGGATGATTGATCTTTTGGCATATTAAATTTCATCATAGCAAATTATTTAGTTGTTGTTCTTGTTGTTGTTTCTTTTAAATACAGACTTGGAATAAATTAATTTGGTGGGGTCTAAGTCTGTCAATCTTATTTTACTCTACCGATTCGTCAAAGAAATTTCTAATCTTATCGAAGAAATTTCCTTTCGTCTTGGATGTGTGATTTCTTGCAGCCTTCTCTTGCTGAATAACATTATCAAACTTGTCAAATCCTTGAATCACTAGACCTACTCCAGTTGCAAATAATGGGGAAGTAACGGATAGGTTTGTATTACTGCTAAGGTGTTCATTTGGATATCCAATTCTAGCATCCATTCCAGTTACGTATTCAAACAACTGAGTAATATGCTTTAATTGAGAACCACCACCGGTAACCACAATTCCCCCTATGAGTTTTTTCTCAAAACCGGAGTTTTTGATTTCATAGTATACATGCTCGATAACTTCCGACATTCTTGCATTAATAATGCTCGATAGATTCTTAACTGAAATCTCTTTCGGATCTCTTCCTCTTAAACCGGGAATGCAAACAATTTCATTTTCTTGTTTCGTGTGAGGGAGTGCTGTTCCAAATTTTACTTTTAAAAGCTCCGCTTGACGATGCATTATCGTACAACCCTCTTTCACATCTTCTGTAATGATGTTTCCACCGAATGGAATTACAGCCGTATGTCTGATTA
The DNA here is from genome assembly GCA_047639575.1 of Parvicellaceae bacterium. GTDB lineage: Bacteria > Bacteroidota > Bacteroidia > Flavobacteriales_D > Parvicellaceae > JBLIOB01. The sequence continues at coordinate 1,812 of JBLIOB010000328.1, read as the reverse complement.
TGCCGTCTTGGAAAATAGCAATATCAGTAGTTCCACCACCGATATCAACCAATACAACACCAGCTTCTTTTTCCTCTTCACTTAACACAGAAGATGATGACGCTAAAGGCTCTAATATCAAATCAGCAACTTCTAGCCCAGCTTTATTTACACATTTAAAAATGTTTTTTGCGGCAGCTATTTGACCAGTGATAATATGGAAATTTCCTTCTAACTGAATTCCAGACATTCCAATAGGATCCTTAATTCCTGGCTCCCGATCTACGATGTAATCTTGAGGCAGAACATGAATAATATCTTCCCCCGGCATCATTACCAGCTTGTACATATCTTCAATCAATTGATCAACATCAGTTTTATCAATTTCTTCTTCAATACTATCTCTCGTAATCATTCCTCGGTGCTGCAGACTTTTAATGTGCTGACCTGCTACTCCAACATTTACCACATTAATATCTACTCCCGATCTGATCTCAGCTTCTTCTACAGCCGCTCTTATCGATTGTACTGTTTTTTCAATATTAGAAACCACACCGCGAGTTACACCCACAGATTCTGATTTCCCCATTCCGAGAATTTCTATTTTCCCGTGTTCAGTTCTTTTTCCAACTAAGCAAGCGATCTTCGTTGTTCCAATGTCTAAACCGACTACAATTTCTGGTGCATCCATATTCTTCTAGAATTAAGACTAAAGGCTTAAAGACGGTAGATTATTTCAGCTTAACTGACGTAATCTTAATCTATGACCTTTATATCTTTTGTTCATTTATTAATTAATTTTTGAGCAAACTATTTGTCCTTTGTATTCTACAGAAAGGGTATCATATAAATTCAACCGTTCTGCATCAATTCCTTTTTTATAAAAAATTTCTAATTTTTTAAACTTTCCTTCGGCCGACTCTGAGCTCCCGAACAAGATCCTTTGATTCCCCACCCGGGGAATCATTTCAAATTCTTTTTTTCGATTCACGTGTATTTGGACAATTTGATTTTTCCAAAAATCACTTGTATCGATTGTACTAGCTATAATGAACATATCATCCAAGAGCGTTTTGTCTGCAAGCGAGTCTACTTTAGCTATTTCATTAATATTGGCATTAAGTGGCTCGTTGAAGTTTCCAGAAACAACTGGCACCTTTGCCGAGTAATGATCGGATATTGGCATTGTCAATCCTTTTTCGTCTATGTAAAAACTTGAACCAGAATAATTGATCACTCTCAGTATTGGACGTCTTTGAACCACATCGATTTGCAAACCTCCGTTTACATATGTATAAGCTTCCACATGAGCCACTCCAGATATCTTCATTATTTCTGACTCTACTCTATAGAGATCAACTTCACACAACTGGTTACCTTGAAAACTATATCCTATATTATTAAGCTTCTCCAAAACCATTTCATTTGTTACGAAATCGTGCCCCGTGTCCTGATTAATAATGATTGAAGGAATTTCACACGGAATCTGCTTATGCTCGGATTTTGCGAACCCCAGCACAGTGCCGATTCCTGCAACAAATAGTAACCAAACACCCTTTTTCCAAAACTTTCTCATATCCGTGCCTCCAACCCTTCTTTAATTGGTTTCACTAACTCATCTATATCTCCAGCTCCTAATGTGAGTAAAACTTCCAGCTGTCTATCTTTCAAATCTTCAACAACCTCTTTTTTACCTAATAACAATTTGTCGGCACTGATAATCTTATCCAATAACATAGCAGAAGTTATTCCTTCAATAGGCAATTCTCTTGCTGGATAAATATCAAGTAAAATCACTTCATTCAATTCGGATAAACTTTCAGCAAATCCATC
>JBLIOB010000327.1:0-4668 GCA_047639575.1 Parvicellaceae bacterium | reverse complement strand
ATTAAGATTAGTGCAGCATTGTTAGAATTGGCAAGGGTTAACAAATCCGTTGGTAGCTATCAAATTGCAATGGAATATGCTCTTTCAGGACTGAGATGGGCAGAAGAAGAGAATAGCCCTAAGCATCAAATGCAATGTGCGCTAACTTTAGCCGGTATTTATGCCTTGCTTGGGGACTACGTAGAAGCGAAATCATATTATGCTTATACTATCCAAAAAGCAAAAGTAGTTGATGATGAAAAAGGACTGGCTTATGCGCATATTGGGATTGGCAACATCGATTATTTTTCAGACAGCTTAGGGCTCGCTGAGTACCATTTTACCACCGCCCTTGTGTCTTTGGAGAAATTAAAAGACAAGACAGGACTAGCTGGAGTTTACGTGAGTTTAGGAAATGTTTTAAGATCAAAAGAAGATTATCCAAAGAGTTTAAAGTACTATGAGTTAAGTCTAGAAATATACCGTGAATTAGAGCGCCCAGGATCCATGGCGCTCGTTCATTACAACCTAGGAGATATCTATGTGATCTTGAAAAAGTATGGTCAGGCCAAAAAGAATTACATACAAAGCCTAAGGCTTGGAGAACAAATTGGAAGCTCAGAGGATATTAAATATGCTTATCAAGGATTAATGAATTTGGCGGAAGAGTCTGGAAACTTTGAAGAAGCTCTGCGTTATTCAAATTTATATCACGATTTAAAAGATAGCCTTTCTAATGAGTCAATGAAAGCTAGAGTGAGTGAACTCCAAGTTCAATATCAATCGAATAAAAAAGAGGATGAATTGGAGGAAACGAAACAACAATTAACGGATGCAGGAGTGCTCCATAGAACGGATACTATTGCATTTTGGGCCTCTATAATTGGTGGATTGATCATTTTAATTATAGCTGCTTTATTCTATAATAACCTTAGAAAATCGAAATTCAGAAACTTAAGATTAAGACTTCAAACAAAACACATTCAAGAGAAAAACCGAATTATTGATTCTCAATTGAAAGACAAAGACATCCTCCTCAAAGAGGTGCATCATAGAGTGAAGAATAATTTACAAATGATTTCAAGTCTTCTGAACCTTCAATCCCAACGACTAAGATCTGCAAGTGCGATTGCTGCTTTGCAAGAGAGTAAAGATAGAGTGCAAGCCATTGCATTGATACACAAAGGGCTCTACACAAACGATCGATTGGCCAGAGTGAATATTAGGGTTTATTTAGAGGATCTAATTACTTACCATCAAAATTTGCAATCTGGAATTTCAAAGGAAATCACTTTTGAAACGGGTATTGAGGATATCGAAATTAACTTAGATACTGCTGTTCCTCTTGGACTTATTATTAGCGAGATGATCACAAATAGCGTTAAACATGCGTTTCCAGGGGATTCAGATAAAGCGATCATTAAAGTTGATATTAAGGCATTAGAAGGTTTGGAAATTGAAATGATCTATTCGGATAATGGAATTGGAATGCCTAAGAACACGGACCCTGCCAATATTGATTCATTAGGATTGGAAATTATTGAATCTTTAGTTGAACAATTGGACGGTAAAATTGTCAATAATCAAGATAGCGGTACGCAATTCCATGTGCAATTTTGGCAACAAAAAGTTTGATTCTGCTATATTTACGACCGCATACACTCAGTTTTAACAAGCCGACAGGAAATTAGATGAAGATAGGAGTCATAAGGGAAGGAAAAGTACCGCCAGATAAGCGTGTTCCGCTTTCACCAGAACAGTGTAAGATTATTGACGATCAGCCGGGCGTTGAAGTGTTTGTTCAGCGAAGTGAAATAAGAAAATTTACGGACGAACAATATCAAGCTCAAGGATTGAAAGTAGTAAAGTCTGTTGAAGATTGTGACGTTTTAATTGGTGTGAAAGAAGTCCCAATTAAAGAATTGATTCCAGGAAAAAAGTATTTGTTCTTTTCTCATACATATAAAGAACAGCCATATAATCGAGATTTATTGAAAGCGGTAATTGAGAAGAATGTTCAATTAGTCGATTGGGAGGTAATTACAGATTCAAAAGGAAGAAGATTGATTGCCTTTGGGAGATATGCAGGTATTGTAGGTTGTTATAATACGCTTTTAGGCTACGGTCTTAAATCGGGAAGATATAAGCTAAAACGAGCTTGTAACTGTGACGACCGAGTTGAAATGGAAAGACAATTGGAAAAAGTTGACTTACCAAAAAATTTCAAAATTGTTATTACTGGGAAAGGCAGAGTAGGTGGAGGAGCTGAAGAGATTTTTCATAAGATGAACCTAACAAAGGTTTCGCCTGAAGATTTTCTAACAAAGGAATTTGATAGGCCTGTATACACTCAACTTGGAGTTGAGAAGTATAATAAAATGTCGGATGAATCAGATTTTGATAAATCACTTTTTTACAAAGACCCAGCTTCTTTTGAATCAGATTTTTTAAAGTACGCTCGAGTTGCAGATATATACGTTGCATGCCATTACTGGGATAGCAGGGCACCTTTCATTTTTTCCAGAGAAGATGCACGTGATCCAAATTGGAAAATTTCAATAGTTGGAGACATTAGTTGTGACATTGATTGTGCAGTAGCAAGTACGCTTAGGCCATCTACGGTTGTAGAGCCATTCTATGGTTACGATCCTATTTCCGAGTCGGAAGTTGATTTTGATCAAGAAGGAGCGATTAGTGTAATGGCCGTGGATAATTTGCCATGTGAATTACCTAAGGATGCGTCCATTGACTTTGGTGCTATGTTTATTAACCATGTGCTGGAGCCTTTAAAGGGCAATGATCCTGACCACATTATTTGGAGAGCAAGTCAAACAAAGGATGGTAAATTGACTCCTCATTTCGAGTATCTTCAAGACTATGTTTCTAAGGGTTAACTGGCTTCTTTTATTCTTTACCTTATTCCTTTCTTCATTTGCAAGTTCGCAAAGTCGGTTGCGACCAAATGATACTTTAGTAGTTGATTCGTTACTCTTTCAAGCAGGAGAAATTCAACGGTCTTATCAAGATTCTGCGTATCAATTAATTTCTAGATGTGAAAAAATAGCCATCGAAACAGGAGATAGTATTGCCTTAATGAAAGTGAAAACTTTAAATGGGATTCACTTTGAAATGCAAGCCGATTTCGATCAGGCTACTACTTTGTTTTTTGAAGCGTTGGCAATGGCAGAGCGATTTAATAGAGATACGGAAATAGGCATGCTTTGTAATAATCTTGGAACAGTTTATTTTGATTTGAAGCAGTTTGAGCAATCTGAGATTTACTACCAGCGAGCGTTTGAGATTATGAACGATCTGAATAATGTAAAATGGCTGTCTAATGTTTCGTCAAATCTGGCCGGTGTGTTTTTCGTGAAAAATGATTTTGATCGAGCAATTGAACTATTGAATGAAGCCATTAAATATGGAGTTCAAGCAGGGAATTTCGAATCTGTAAGTGGCTCTTATGCCAATTTAGCAATGGTGATGCAGCAGCTTGGAAGAACGGATGAAGCATTAGCTACTTTCGAAAAAGGAGTTGGAATGTTGGATAGCGTTGGTGACAAACGAGGCGTTTGTATCGTGTTAAACAAGCTAGGAGAATTACAATACCAAATGGCCGATCCTACTTCGGCAAAAAAGACGATTAGTCGTTGTATTGCTTTAGCAAAACAAGTAGATCATAAAGAAAGCATCATGAATGCTTATAAAACTATGTCAGCAATCTATTCAGGGGTAGATTCAGATTCAGCCTTGTTGTATTTGAATATGCACCTATCCTGGAAGGATACGGTTTATTCAGAGAAGCAGTTTGAAACTATCGCTGAGTTAGAAAAGAAATATCAGATAGCTAAGAAGCAAGAAGAAATTGAGACCTTAAAAATTCAGTCGGAGCGCGATGTGGCTGTGAATAGTAATCAAAAACTAACCATTTTTCTTCTGGTCGGAGCTGTTCTTTTCGTGATCATTTTGTCTGTATTAATAGCCAGACAATTAGCGCTTAAGAAAAGGTCGAATTCAATTTTGCAAAGTAAAAATGAGGTGATTAATGAATCTCTAGCCGCTAAAGAAATGTTGATGCGTGAAATTCATCATCGCGTTAAGAATAATTTTCAGATGATTTCCAGCATCTTAATGATTCAAGCAAATTCAAGCGAAATTATTGAGGTGAAAAGTGCTTTGTTAGATTCTCGTAATCGAGTACAGTCCATGGCTACTACTCATAAAAGGCTGTACCAAGAAGATGATATTCGGAAAGTAGAATTAAAATCTTTTGTTACTGATTTAGTAGATGAGGTGGAAGTTACTAACTCCATAGATAATGTTGAGATTAGCATTGAAGCTAGTCACCTTGATGTTGATATTGATATTGCAGTAGCCTTAGGCCTTATTCTTACAGAGGCATTAACCAATTCCATGAAGTACGCTTTTAATGGGTCAGATTCTGGTACAATAGCCATATTTGTGCGCAGTGAAAATGGAAATATAAAGTGTACGCTTAGTGATAATGGATCTGGATTTAATAGAGATGAAGTAAGGGCTGGGGCATTTGGGTTAAAATTGATAGACTCACTCGCAGGTAAATTATCAGGAACTGTGTCTTGGGAAAATAGAAATGGTACCTTTATGGAGTTGATAATCCCATTGTCTTGATAAAGAAAATATTAATAGTTGAAGATGAAACTTTGATCT
>JBLIOB010000326.1:0-4784 GCA_047639575.1 Parvicellaceae bacterium | reverse complement strand
CAAAAAATCAAGAAATCTTCTTTTGATGTAGCCAAAAAATGGCAAATTAGCTCCATACGAACCTATTTGCTCAAAGTGGGAGCAACCATAAAAATCACCAAGAAAAGAATCTTCTATCAACTATCCAAAGCCTTTGTTTACAAGGATTTGTTTCGAGAGATAATCACTCAGTAGCGGTTGTTGTGTGTCAAATTCAACAACCTCGGGAGCGGTACCTCTTGTTGGTAAAAACGCCCTCTCTTAACTAAGTAAGAGATTAGAAAAGAAGAAAAAAAGCGCTTTTATATCCAATAACCCCAATAGTCAATCCTGTTTTTTTCAAAAAACAGAAACCTGTAAGACAAACTCAGTTTTAAGTCCGCCATGAATAATGCGGGTTAAATCGATGGGAGATAACTCGATAGTTGGTCGGATTACTGGACTAATGAAAAAGGTGAACTCCTTTGGTACAGGCTTACGGGGTAAGCGAAATTTTGAATTCTTAACCAATAAGGAAGTTCTGCAAGGGTTTGAATTCAATAAAGAAGCACCGTTGGGAGCAATATTTTATGCTCCGAGTGATCCACCAGTATTGGGGGTTTGAAGTCCACTGGAACGGAAACTCACGCTAAGGGATTATTTCGGTTTGGTCCATTGGGTTGTTTAATGGCCTGAGTTCTCCTTTCATGACATTTTCCTCCAATGTAAAGGAGTAGTGCCCAAGCATATTAATGTGGCCGTATACCAATGGAGAAAGTCTGGCTTGATCTTGCTCGGGGACTTCAAGGTGTTCCCTTAAATGGTTAAGTGATGCTTGCATATAAATGGTGTTCCACAGTACAACAGCGTTAGTAACCAACCCTAAAGCTCCGAGCTGATCTTCTTGACCTTCGCGGTATCGTTTACGGATCTCACCTCGTTGGCCATGACAAATAGCACGAGCTATTGCATGCCTTGCTTCACCTCAGTTCAATTGAGTTAATATTCTTCTACGGTAACTTTCATCATCGATGTAGTTAAGTAAGTACAAAGTTTTGTTGATCCGGCCAGTATCAATGATGGCTTATGCTAAACTTGATGGGCGCTCACTTTTGAGAAGTGACCGGATAAGTCCGCCATGAATAATGCGGGTTAATTAAATCCCTTAGCGTGAGTTTCCGTTCCAGTGGACTTCAAACCCCGTAATGAAAACAAATATTATTAATTGAACTACCCTCATTCTATAATTAAAGATCCGTGGAAGAGATCACTCTGAATCATGTTCATTTCCATGCAAAACTTAAAACGACTCTTTTTCTAAAAAATCCTTTTAGCTCAACCTTGTAGCTTTCATTATTTCCTATTTTAATATTCGTTTTATTAAAAAAATCTGAAATCTGTTTTTTTCTTAACCAATAACTTGCTTTTACAACACGAGCGCACTTACCGTTAGATTCGGTATTGATTATCGCCTTACAACTTACTTTATTCCATGTGAAAACTTTTAACTTAAAATTCTCAGGGACGATATAAATGGAGTCACCCAAAGCCTGATCAGTGAGTTTCAACTCCTTTCCTGGCAAATATAAGTTTGGATTCGAAGAGAAATTGTCGAACCCAAAATTTTTCGTTGGGTAGACAGAAGTTTGAGCTGTGATATGAAAAGCAAAAATTAGAGATGCCAGCAAAGTGGCATCTCTAATGAAGTTTAATTTAATGTTTAATTTCTTTCGCACGTTTAATACACTTTCTATTAGCACTTGAACAAGTAGAGGTTATAGTTACTGTGCCTCCGTTTCCCGACTCTAAGGTATTTGATTCTTTCTTACCACATATCCATTTATCACCGTTACACCCTGCAATTAATTCTTCAAGGTTATCAACGTTTATTCCTGCTCCAGATCCGATTGGCAAAAGAACCGCATCAATATACTTGATTTCAGTTGTGCCATCAGCTAATACAGTTTCAATTACCTGATCGTAAAGTATAATGTGTTTAGAATCAATCACTAAATCGAAGTTGTTTCTTTTCGCTAATGCCATTGCACTTGCATTTATCGAAGGCCTTTCAAGAACAATTTTGTCATAGGTGTCTGTATCCAAATCCTCACTCATTTTGACAACGTTTTCCACAAGGTCGTCTGATGCATTAATATTTGAAATAAGCATTTTCATTCCATCATTATTTAGTGGGCATGATGCAAGAACACAGCTTTCTTTTATGTAAGAATTTCGGCCCGAAGCTAAAAGTGCTTCACAAACTGAACTATTCAGAGGAATAGCCTCTAATAATTGTTTGCCGAGTACATGATCTGGCATGTTCGAGTTAATTTTATTAATCATTGCTTTATCTGAAGCTTTAAGCTCAAATGTGTTCAGCTCATGATTTGCATTTGATTCTAAAGTTTCTGTCTTGCTACAAGACACAATTAATCCTGCTGTAAATACAGCTATTGCCAATATGGCGTGCGTTTTTCTCATTTTATATTATTTATATTTGTTACGATTTAATAGGCCCTAAGCCCATGCCTAGAAGATAAACTACTATTAAGGGAGTGATAGGTTGGGATTTTAGCAGGGTCCTACTTAGACAATACATAGTTAGTTAAAACACAACTCCCGGACAACCCGTATAAAGACCTGTTTTAGCAGGTATAAAGACCTGTTTGTTTGGGGTTTAGCATAATATTGGATTTTCAAGGTCGATTTATACAATTACAATCCTAGACCAAGTTCGAGCTCCATTTCATTGGGTTCCAGGAGCTCTACTATTGTATTCCCTTCGGTAAAAAATTCAGCCAAAACGCCTACACCCCTTTGTTTTAGGGTGGTTTGGAGGTTTTCGAAAAACCTACTTTACATAATACTAATTATCTGACACGACAACGGGTAGTTTCTTTTAAATAAAAATCATTCTCGTTGCGTGCTTAGACAAGGTTGACTAACTAGTGAAACTTGTATCTTAGCTACACATTCAAATGTTCAACATGACTAAGACATCACTTTGCCTTATTGGGATTAGTACATTCTTTCTGGTTTCTTGTGGAGGAGAGCCTTCTAAACCGAGTCCACAACAACAGTTAATTAATCAAGAAGTTGATGAAAAAGTAGCCTTGGAAATGGCTAAAATTAATTATGAAACAGCAATTGCTGCCGCCCTAGAGGGAGATCGAGTAAAATTTAATATCTATTATGGTTTTGTTGAGGAGAAGTTAGGCAAATCAGGAGATGGGGATTCAATTGTCCAGGCATGGTTTGATGACCTTGGTAATTACAAAGATAAAGTGAAGCAAATCGCCTTGTTTTCTGGAGGACTGGAAAAACTATACAGCATTGGACAGGATCTTGGTTGGGACAGCACGTATCATGACTTCGAAAAGCACTTTAATGCCCTAGACGTAAAAGAAGATGAATTCGAAGATCGTAGCATCTATACTCATAAATCAAAGCCTTACTATTCTGACAATAACACTTGGTATTGTTACATGATCACTAAAGGCAATAATACTTATTTGAGAAATGTAATTCGCTATTCATCAGAAGATTGGCTCTTCTGGAATCATTTCGTACTTAAGGCTGGAGATTACAAGCATAAATATTTTCCATCTGAGAGACCTGACCATGATAATGGTAGCGGGGACATATGGGAATGGAGCGATGAAATGATTGACGATGAAATACTCGAGATGTGTAAAGAAATTATTATGTCAAGAGAGTGTAAAATTAAATTCGTTGGGGATAAATATTATGATGCCGTCACCTTGAAAGGTAAGTATATTAAAGGCCTCGAAGAGACGCTGAAAGCTTGTTATTATCACTTAATGATTAAAGGAGAAGAGAAGAGTCCAGTATAGATTAGGACATCTGCAATTACTTCGGGCCCTTTATTGCAAATTGTTTGGAGGATCATAGTAATGTCTTAATTGCGTTTCAACAGCATAAGCCTGATTTTCAGTGGCGATATAGAGTGCTTTAACCCTAGTGGCTCCACGCCCCTTGGTTCTGTTGTTTATAGCATCATTAATCTCAGCAACCATTCTCCTAGCTCCAGCTTTACCAACATATTTTACATGATGATTCTTGTCCATTAAAATGTAAACACCTCTCCCAATTGGAAGGTCTTTGAAATTATCCAAATGTTTAATTGAAGATGTACTTGTAATTCTATTGTCTTTCGCGTGGTGGGGCTTCCATTTCATATTAAGTTCAAATTAAGATTTGATTGATCAAGCTTGCTCAATCATGGTGTTAAGAAAAAGTAGATCAAAAAAAAGCCACCAATATGGTAGCTATGAAAAAAGCCAAAGGATAATCCTTCATTAGGATCTCCAGCGGGATCTTCAGTTTCTTATTCAAGCTTCTGATCATTGTAATACTCAGTGCTCTTTTTCTATTTAGCACTAAAGAAGCCTTTGCTTTGTCTCCAATTATTTCGCCTAACTCTGTTTGATTCATGGATTGTTCTTCCATGACATATTTGATAGCGTCAATCGGATCTGGTAACTCAATAGGATAAGGGGTTTGAAGCCCAATGGAACGAAAACGTACGCTAAGGGATTTATTTAAGTTCTTTTAGCAGGCCCAGTTGTCCGTGAATTTGATAGAATTCATATGCTCTGAATGGTTGAATTTGGATTTCCGACATTTCTACTTGCTGTAAGCATAACTCTGGCCGCACAAGCAACCACACAACTAGCTATAAACCAGCACATTGCGCTGTCTTATAATTTACATTATGTTAAATAGCCGACTACAAACGCTTAAACAGACCTACCCTGTTTTTTAACTGAAATGTGTGGCTGATCAAAGAGAATGTGTCAATTGTG
>JBLIOB010000325.1:0-4790 GCA_047639575.1 Parvicellaceae bacterium | reverse complement strand
CTTTTTTGCTTTCCATCAAGACTGTGGAAGTACGACAGGACACGTTGGTTAAAACGACAATGGTTCATAAGAGGTATCTCATACTCATAGGTATTGGAAAACGGCTTTTAGAAGAGTTGGACGTTCCCGTTCCATCAGGTCTTTTACCTGCATGATTCGCTCTAATACATTCTCAATTCTAGCAGGTTCGTTATCGCCCTTTTTTAAATAATCAAAGGCGCCAAGCTTAAGCGCGTTAACAGCGATTTTGATTTCTTCTTGAGACGAAAGCATAATGATGAATATATTAGGGTCCAGTCTTTTTATCTGAAGCAAGACCTCGTTACCGGTCATCGATGCCATTTGGTAATCCAAGAAGATTACATCTACATTATCAGTCAACTCATCGAGACAATCCACGCCATTCTCGTAAAGGCTCAATTTTTCACAACCCAGATTCAATAAGTGCTGTTTGAGAACATTCAGATAGAATGAGTCATCGTCAACTAAAAATATTTTCAATTCGTTCATGATATTTTTTTCTGGAACAATACCAATGCTATACCGACATGTTAAAACGTTAGTATTCAAGTGATTAGTAATTTAAAACAACCTATTTTTTCCAAATAAAAAACCCTCTTTCCAAAATTTGGAAAGAGGGTTGTACCATTAGAATGGTCTATAATTTAAGTGCTGAGCTCGTTCTGTATGATAGCTTCTGAGGTCTGCACCAGAGTATTGGAGACTTTATTCACCAATGCAGAAAGTTGCTTGTTAGATTGGGTATTGGGTTCGAAGCTTTCAAGCTTTCTGATTTCGACATGAATAGTATCGATTTCTAAATTATCCAAAGAAGGCTTGAGTTTATGAGCCAACTTCCTGATCGTGTCGATATTACCTTTTTCCATTGCAATTTCGAGCTCAAGTGTAGATTTGATTGCTGAATCCACAAAAAGACCTAACATTTTATTTACAAAATCTGAATTTCCCCGACTCATTTCTGTGAGTTTCGAAAGGTTGTAAAGTGCGGTAGGCTTTTGTGGTGGTGCACTTTCAGTTTTCTTCCTGTTTGAGCTTTCTTCGCCAGGTTGCTCAAGCTGTTGACGGATAGCTTCAGGCAAGTCCTGCTCGTCAAAGGGTTTTGTAACGTAATCATTCATTCCTACTTGCATACATGCGTCAACCTCAGACTTAAATGCATTGGCCGAAATTGCTATTATGGGGATCTGGTTTTTCAACTCAGACCTAATGATTCTTGTTGCCTCCAATCCCCCCATCACTGGCATTTGAAGATCCATAAGGATAATATCAAACTTTTTAGTGCGTATTAGCTCAACTGCCTTAGCGCCATTTACAACTTCCGTAATCTTCATTTTCAAAGGCAACAAAACCTGCGTTGCAACAAGCCGATTCAACTCGTTATCTTCCACAAGTAGTAAACGTTTGTTTTCTAAAAATTTATAGTCTGGTTGCTTAGTTGAATAATACTCCTTTGACGCTTCTCCCAGGGGCATTGTCAAGCGTACGGTAACTTCCGTACCGTGCATTTTTTTACTGTTGACGGAAATGCGACCGCCCATAAGGTCGATTAGTTCTTTGGTTATGACCATACCAAGTCCAGTGCCTTCAAATTTCCGTGAACGGGAAATATCTTCCTGCTGAAACTTGGTGAATATTCTGTCCACGTATTTCTGATCCATTCCTATTCCTGAATCTCTAATTTTCAACTCAACCTCCTGATGGAACTCGGTGGTCCTATTCACCTTACAGCTAATTCTCACAAACCCTTTATTGGTAAATTTTAGAGCGTTGCCAGCAATATTTAGAAGAACTTGTCTAATTCTGGAAGAATCTCCTATCAAGAATCTTGACAGATTTGTATCAACGATTATGTCAAAAAGTAATCCTTTATCGGTAAATTGATTCGAAAGAATATTCTTGACGTCATCGCAGACATCATAGAGACTGAATAACGATTTATCAATTGCGAGTTCACCTGCCTCAATCTTTGATAGGTCAAGTATGTTAGTCACTATAGAAAGTAAATGTGTAGATGCCTTTTTTGCTCCTTCAAGAAGTGGCTTTTGTGTTTGGGTTAGATCAAGTTTTCCAAGTTCTCTTACCATACCGATAATCCCATTCAATGGCGTTCGGATTTCATGACTCATGTTTGCCAAAAAGGCTTCCTTGGCCGCGGATGCTGCTTTTGCTTTAGAAAGTGCGGATTCGAGTTTTTTATCTAGTCGTTTCTGATCAGTAACGTCAAGGTGAATTCCAACAGTCCCGGTAATCTCTCCCGCATCATTATAATTAGGTGCGCCACTTATTAACCACCAACGTAAATCTCCATTTTTATTCCTAACAACAATTTCATAGCTGTCTGCTTTTCCATTTTTGCGTTCTTCTTTTTTATCTAATAGAAACCGGTCTTTTTCATCTAGCCCAAACAATTCAATGGCATTTTTACCCTCAACTTCTTCTAGACTATATCCAGACATTTCAGTGAAACTTCGGTTGCAATATTGAATTTCGTCATCCAGATTAACCTCCATTAGACCAAGGTTCATGTTGGCTATGATATTGTGATATTTTTCTTCTTGTAGTTTAAGTTTTTGCTCGTTTTTTTTGCGTTCAGAAGTGTCTCTCGAGTTTGCAATAACAAAACCTTCACCACCGATTCTAATATAGTTGAATGTTGTTTCCACTGAAAGTGTCTCTCCCGTACTATGGTCGAAATTCTCACCTTCAAGCGTTATAGATTCGAACTCCTTCAACTTTTTAAGATTGTTGTCCCAAGTATCGTTATTGATGAGAAGCTCTTTAAAATCCGAAACATGATACTTTGTGCAGTCTTCAACCGCTATACCCACACGCTTAGAAGCTGCTTTATTAATGTAAAACATACTACCATCTTGGTGTGCCACACCTACAGGGTCAGAAGAGTTGTTTATAAGTCCCTGGAATAAAGTTAACTGCTTATTGGTATTCAATATATCATTGGCTGTTTCATTGCGTTCGATTGCGCTGGCAACACTGTTGGCGAAACTTTTGAATAGACTCTGTTCATCAGATGACCATCTTCTTTCATTATTACAATCTTTAAAGTTTAAGATTCCATGAAATTGGTCGTTCACAAAAACGGGCACTATCATCATAGATTTAACGCCCTTGTGTGCCATGAACATTTTCAACGGGTCATCTTCATTTAAATCTGCAAAAATGGCCTCATACGGTAGTCTTGAGGTTAGCCTCTTTGCCGCTGTTTTCATTTGACTGAGAAACATGACTTTAGACACCACATCTTCTTCTACCTCTTTGACTAAAACAGATTTCCATTCGGAGTGAAGCACTATTTTGCTAGAGTTGTTTTGATCTACATGTTTCTCATAAAAACAAACACGACCTATCTCAACTGAAGCTCCAATTATACCAAGCGAGTTAGAAATGGCTTCGTTTACATTCTGGTTTGACAAAAGTTCATCTGTAGCTTCTGCGATGGACTGAAGCATTTTCTCTTTCCTTCGGAGAGATTTTTGATCCGCTAGAAGCCTCTTTTTTTGTTCGTTTACTTTTTGAAGAACTTCTTGTAGCTCTGAATTTGAAATTTCGTTGTTCTTCTTTACGTGGAAGAGGTCAATCATTGAATTGTGAAGCGCAAAGTCACCTACACTCAATCCATACTCAATTAATTGGTCTGAATTATTAAACCATAGAGAGCCAATAAACACGTAACTATTTTCGTTCTCCAGCTTTTCTAGTTGACCTTTAAAACGTAGCTCTGGGTTAGCTTTATTACTTATTATAACCAACTTACCTAATGCCATCTTCAGATGGTCCGGTTCAGTGGTGTCAATCAATGGTCGGTCAACATTCCAGTCATTAGAATAATGTTTACCCGCAACCAAATCAGGAAATAACTTCTGCATACTCGTACCGAAGGATTCCAATTTAAAGTCTTGATCCAACATCAAGAAAAACGGAAACAAACGATTGAGTTCTGTGAGAGAAAGAGACAG
Organism: Parvicellaceae bacterium; assembly: GCA_047639575.1. Taxonomy (GTDB): domain Bacteria; phylum Bacteroidota; class Bacteroidia; order Flavobacteriales_D; family Parvicellaceae; genus JBLIOB01. Next base: position 795 of record JBLIOB010000325.1, on the reverse strand, counting down.
AGGTCTATTTTTAATCATAGCCAACTGACTTTAAAAACTTCATGGTGACTGCCGTCATTTCTGGATTGTAAAAGTTCAATCTTCGTCTCTGTCTTGTATAGTTTGGAAAGCCCTTGAAGCATTCCCCTAACAAATTCTTGAAGGCCTTGGCGTTTTGAGTGATAATGAACACAAATGCTGGTCTCCTCAACATGAGTTATTTCAAATTCGGGCGGGGTCAGTTGAGGGTACATCAGCATAACTCGCGTATGAAAGTTTGGAAGATGAATCAAAAAATCTCTTAGCGATTTCCCTCCTGATTCCATTAGCGATCCATACTTCTCTTTGCCAGTTCGGAGTATCCACCATTCTCCAAAAGCTATTAATACCTCCGAAAGTGTAATATTCATTACCTCGGCAGTAGCTCCTGCAAGCTTAAAGGTGATGTCATCATCATAAGGCTCTAAGCTTATGAAATAATCCACATCAATACCACTAGAAACTTTGATGGCTTCCCATCTTTCTTCTCCGAAATTCTCAATTATTAATTCTTCGATGGCCTTGTTAATAATACCGTACATCTTCTTTAAATTTTGATTTCTCCTGACTTTTTCATGTTGTAAATAGTTGATTTTCCGATGTCAAGCTTTTCGGCCACTGCAACTACATTATTTCCATACTTTTTGAGGAAAAAAGTGACAATATCTGCTTCGTATTCTCTGAGTGTTTTCTCCATGGACGTATATAGTTCATCTCCTTTAACGGTGGGGAAACTGATGTCCTCTTCTCTAATTTCCTTCCCATCGGACATCACCA
>JBLIOB010000324.1:0-4801 GCA_047639575.1 Parvicellaceae bacterium | reverse complement strand
CAACACTCTGGTAAATTTTGTGGACTGGTAATATGGATTGGTTTGGTCAGCAATAAAAGTTCCGATAAGGGTATTCCTTTTTAATATCACTTTTTCAAATCCAATATCTCTGGCTAACCATCTTAATCGAACAGTGCTAATTAGAGATAACGTTTCTTCGGGAACTTCACCAAATCGATCTACTAACTCCGCTTGAAATTTAGCTAAATCCTCCTCCTTTTTTACCCCATCTAAATTACGATAAAGGCTCAGCCGCTCAGTAATGTTATTTACATAATCGTCAGGTATTACTAGCTCTAGATCAGTTTCTACTTGACAATCTTTAACGTATTTACCTTCAGAAACTTCCTTCTTAAATAACTCTTTAAATTCTGTCTCTTTTAATTCCTGAATGGCTTCATCCAAAATCTTCTGGTACATCTCAAAACCAATGTCCGAAATAAATCCGCTTTGCTCTCCGCCTAATAAATTTCCGGCACCTCGAATGTCCAAGTCTCGCATGGAAATATTAAATCCTGAGCCTAACTCAGAAAACTGTTCAATTGCATGTAGCCTTTTTCTTGCTTCATCGGTTAAATGCTGAGGCGGTGGAGTAAAGAGGTAACAAAATGCTTTTTTATTCGATCTTCCAACTCTTCCTCTTAATTGATGCAAGTCAGAAAGTCCAAAGTGGTTGGCATTATTGATAATCATTGTATTCGCGTTGGCAACGTCAATACCAGATTCAATAATCGTAGTTGCAACTAACACATCATACAGACCAGCCATAAAGTCAAGCATTACTGCTTCTAACTTAGCGCCATCCATCTGACCATGTCCAATGGCCACTTTTGCATCTGGGCACAATCGGCTGATCATACCTGCCACTTCTTGGATGTTTTGAACTCGATTGTGCACAAAAAATACTTGACCACTTCGTGATAATTCGTAAGTAATTGCATCACGAATTACGTCTTCAGAAAAAGTTCTGAGCTCTGTTTGAACAGGATACCTATTAGGTGGAGGCGTATTAATTACGGACATATCCCTCGCTCCCATCAATGAGAATTGTAAGGTTCTTGGAATTGGTGTGGCTGTTAACGTGAGCGTATCTACGTTTTGTTTAAATGTCTTTAGTTTGTCCTTAACCGAAACACCAAATTTTTGCTCTTCGTCAATAATCAACAGACCTAAATCTTTAAATGCTACATCCTTACCGGCAAGTCTATGTGTTCCGATAATAATATCAACTTTCCCTTCTGCTAAATTCTTAAGTGTTTCTTTATTCTTTGCAACTGGTTTAAATCGATTCACATAATCTACAGTACAAGGAAAATCTTTAAACCGATCTACGAAATTTCTAAAATGCTGAAAAGTAAGAACGGTTGTTGGAGCAAGTATTGCAACTTGTTTACTATCAGCAACTGCTTTGAAGGCGGCCCTCATGGCAATTTCTGTCTTTCCAAACCCAACATCTCCACAGATCAATCGATCCATAGGGGACTCTTGTTCCATGTCTCTTTTTACATCAACTGTAGCCGTTAACTGATCTGGAGTATCCTCATAGATGAAAGAAGCTTCTAATTCGTTTTGCAAATAGGTGTCTGGAGAAAAAGCAAATCCTTTCTGAGACTTCCGTTTTGCATAAAGTTTAATCAAGTCGAATGCGACCTCCTTGATCTTACTTTTCGTTTTATTTTTGGTGTTCGTCCAAGCAGGAGATCCTAGTTTATGAACCTTGGGCTGAGTACCTTCTTTCCCAGTGTATTTAGAAATACGATGTAGAGAATGAATACTTACATAGAGAATATCACCTCCAGAATACGTTATTCTTATTGCCTCTTGCTCATTCCCATTCGCATCGATTTTTTCCAACCCTGAAAACTGACCAACTCCATGATCGATGTGAACTACAAAATCTCCTTTTTGGAGGTCATGAACTTCTTTCAAAGTAAAAGCTTGCTGCGATTTAGAATATCCTTCTTTCAGTTTGAACTTATGATATCGCTCAAAGATCTGATGATCGGTATAGCAGGCTAATTTTAAATCTCGATCAATAAAACCTTCTTGAAGTCCGATACTTATCGGAAAGAACTTCACGTCTTCTTCTTTATCTTCGAAAATGTTATAGATCCGTTCAATCTGTTTCGGATTCTCTGCAAATATTAAATTTGCATATTGCTCTTTATGATTCTTTTTAAGGTCAGCAGCCAACAGGTCAAAATTCTTACTGAATGGGGGTTGCGGAACAAAATTAAGTTTTACTCTTGTTGCGTTTTGAAAGAAAGGAACTCCAGCATATTCAATGACTGCATTTTTCTCAATGTCATTAGTAAATTCAGATTCAGTAATGTACAATTCTTTAGGAGGGAGATGGGTTGTTTCCGTTTCCATTTCCTTAAAGACGTATTGCGCCTTATCAAATCCTTTTAAGATTTTACCTCTTGCTGTTTCCAGGTCTTTCACCCAGATAGTTGTGTTACTTGGGATGTAGTTTAAAAAAGATTCTCTGCTTTCATGAAGTAATTTCTTCTGCACGTTCGGCACAATTGAAATCTTTTTCATCGTCTTTATTGAAAGCTGAGATTCCATGTCAAACGAGCGAATGCTCTCTACCTCATCATCGAAAAATTCAATTCGGTACGGGAATTCATTGGAGTAAGAGTAAACATCAATGATCCCTCCTCTTATTGCAAATTGGCCTGGCTCATAAACAAAATCAACATGCTCAAACTCATACTCAATTAACAATTCATTGATGAACTCAAGGGAGTATTTGCCTTCAACTTCGAGGTCGAGCGTATTTTTCTCCAGATGCTTTTTGCTAACTACTTTCTCAACTATTGCTTCCGGATACGTAACAACTAATGTGTTTTTTCTTCTTTTCTGAATAACGCTTAACACTTCTGCCCGGAGCATAATATTAGCATTATCAGTTTCTTCAATTTGGTAAGGTCTTCGATAAGATCCAGGATAAAACAGGATAGTCATTCCTTTATCTTCCTTGTGTAGATTTTCTAGATTATTTAAAAAGTAGGCAGCTTCTTCTTTATCGGGAAGGATAAAAAGATAGTTTCCTGGCTTATTTGCAAATACGGATGAAGCAACCAGTGATGCAGAGGATCCCGCTAATCCACTCAGATGAATTTTTACTTCTGCTTCATTTAGCAGATCGCAAATTTCACGCGCTTTTTCTGAATTCGCGTAAGTTGATTTAAATTCATCAAGAGTCATTCTTCAAATTTACAATACCCAAGCTTATATCGACAATTACAATCTCCTAACTTTTCACCGGTTCGATCGATTACAATACAACCTTCTGAAGTTTTAACAATAGCTTTGCCATATTCCTGAAAACGGTTTCGAAATTTGCCATACTCAATATCGTAAATTAGGTCAATTTGAACCTTCCCTTCATAGTTGATAAAGCCTAGCTTGGAACCTTTCTTAACTGCTGCTAGTCCATTTGTGTACTCAGATATCCAATCGTAAGTACCAACAGAAACAATTTCTTCCCCGCTATTTGAGACAACACCCCAGTTATCTCCGTTTTGAAACCTTGAAAGTTCCTCCCCGATGTATATTTCTTCATATTTTGGCAGTACCGTTTCATTTCCTTCAATTGAAATTAGTCCTTTGCTATCGTTAATTTCATACAATAAGTAATCTGAATTAGCCTTATAAAATATCCTGTCATACTTAAATTCAGAAATGGAATCTCCTGAAAGATTAATCAGTCCTTCCTTACCCCTAAGACCCCCAATTATAATATCATTATTGATCCTTAGATATTCATACATCTGTTTACTGAAAATTCTTCCGCGGTAATTTGCAAAACCAACTTCATCTTTTTTATGGTATGTGAACAATTGATCTGTATTCAGCTCCGGTAGAGACTCCATTAGCGAATCCTGTTTCATATCAAAAAACCATACTGCGTAATCACCCACCAAAACCACATATCGCCTTCCTAATACACCGCCCACATACTGATCCAAACCCAAACGGAAATCCCCTAACCTTGGTCCGTTCAATTTAAACCAACCCTTGAAATCCTTTAAAAATATATTTTGCTCATTTGCGATGTAAGCATCCAAGTATTTAAAATCCGCGATTTTATCTCCCTTCATATTGGTTACTCCAATATTGCGATTATTTTCAGCTATGAATGAGGTAGATTCTAAATAACACGCCCCACCGTCAATCAAAAGTCGAGTTTCATAAGTTTTATCTAACTTATCTGTAGTCGGTACACCCGTGATCGGTGAATAAAATTGAAATTGTTCATTTGGAAAAAGTGCCAACCGTAAATCAGAGCCGCTACAGCGAATTGAACTCAAGCTATCTTCGAGCTGGCTAAACGAAAACTGGCTTATTAAGAAAAAAGCAATTATTAATATAAACCTCAAATCAAGTTATTTTAAAAACCCTTCGGCCTTCTCCACCATTTTTTTAGACCCAACAAAATATGGCACACGTTGGTGCAATTCTGTAGGAACAATGTCCATAATTCTTTCTCTACCCGTAGAAGCTTTTCCCCCTGACTGCTCAGCTAAAAATGCTAAAGGACTGCATTCATACAATAACCTCAATTTACCATTTGGAGAATCGCTTGTTGCTGGGTAGATATAAACTCCACCTTTTAATAAATTTCTATGGAAATCTGCAACTAACGAACCGATATATCTTCCTGTGTAGGGCTTTCCAATGTTATTATCTGAACTTTGACAATAGCTAATGTAATCTCTAACACCTTGTTCGCATTGGTTCAGATTACCTTCATTTATAGAATATATCTTTCCATTTGTTGGTGATTTCATGT
>JBLIOB010000323.1:0-4812 GCA_047639575.1 Parvicellaceae bacterium | reverse complement strand
TTCGTCAGTACCGAGCTTTGTAGTCCTGCTTCCTTCAGTGCATACCTCACGGTAAACCACCTTGCAGCTTACTAATGGTTCGAGACACGACTCTCGCCCATAAGGGACTTGCACCCTCTAAATTAATCCCTACCTTGCGGTAGATAAAGATGCCCATGCTGGGCACACACAATGGCTATAAGTAATTGCTTGTTCTCGTCTACTCTGAAAATTTTTGCGGAATTTTAAGCTTGGTGTGTACTTACAAAGTTAAGTGTTAACCCACGCAACTACTCATAGCCGAGACCGTTGGAGTGCATCATGACCCGTCCTAAATAACGCCTACACATCACGTAGCAAAATGTATAAAAACGATGGAATTAACAGGCGATATAGCGAAGGCTATAAACTCAAAGTTTTAGCCGAACTTAGTCTGGTAAATACAATAAAACTGGACTAGGTAGAATCTATAGATTCGGAACAATAACAAGTCATGGAAACGTATATCTTCTTATCAAGTGGAACGAACAAATTGGCATTATTAGCGACTTAACACATGATGAAATTGTTGAACGTGCGAACAACTTTATAAAGGTAAACTACGAGCAATTAGGCGAGGAGATGGCACATAAATACCGGGTCGCTATGGAAAAGTGGTTCGAAAACAAAGCATACTGAATGTAAAAGAGATATAATATTTTGTATGATATCATCCTGAGAGCTACTAGAGTGGAGTTCAGTGTTCTCTAGAAGCCCCGACAAAACTGTGTTTTGGCCTATAGTGAATCAAAAAATGTAATAGTCCAAAGCACAGCTTTGGACTATTTAGAATCCGATACTTTATCTTCACCAAAAAGGACTACACATACAATGGCGTTATGCTCAATTAATAAAACCCGACATATGAAATTCAAAATGCTTTTTTGTTTTATCTCTATAACCACTTTCGGAATAAGTGCATTTGCTCAAACTAACAGTCCACCCGTGAAACAATTGAAAACCCTTTACGATAGTGACAAAGAGTTTAAAAACACCATGGATTTAATGCTTGAAAATGTCCATAATTTGCCAGATGGGTCTGTAAATCCATGGCAGGACAAGAACATTGATGATTTAGGTGAATTTCTTAATGAATGGTTCTACTTTTTACCGAATACTCACAATGGTTTAGACAGAATCTTAAAATTTACCTTTCTGTACTATAAGAACCCAAACGGAATGAAATTTATTCTCGAAGAGCCAGGACTTAGTTGGACTAACTCATTTGTTGAAGAACGTGGAAAGTTCATGGACAGTCCAGAGTCCGCGAAAATAATAGAAGAATGGCTTATTGATAAATCACTTGGTAATCAAGACTTTGTTTTGCCATTCGAAGGCTTCAAGTCTTTTAATGAATTCTTTATAAGAGACTTGAAACCGGGAGCTAGATCTATTGATGATGTCACTGACAATTCAGTTCTTGTTTCACCTGCTGATGGTGTTATAAACATGATTGCAAATGAATTGGAATTGGATTCTGAGATACCTACTAAGGGCAGAATGACCATGAGCCTAAAGACCTTATTGAATGATTCAGAATATGCTAAAAAATTTGTAGGTGGCTCTGCGTTGGCTGTATTTTTAATGCCTGATAACTATCATCATTACCACGCACCAATATCTGGAAGTATTGTTGAATCAAATGAAGATGTTGGAGATAGATTATTCGGTATGCCTGACATGTTAGATATTATAAATAATGGTAATGTCGCGTATAACAAGGACTACAGTGTCTTTGAGAATTTCAGGCATGGGTATTTCATTATCAAAACAGAAACCTATGGTTACGTTGCAATGATTCCAATCGGATTACAGACTATAGGTTCAGTAGTCTTTGAAGAAGAATACCAAGAAGTCAATAATTCAAACCCGATCCCTATAAACAAAGGAGAAAAACTTGGTCATTTTGCCTATGGGGGATCTACCGTACTGCTTATTTTTGAAAAAAATAAACTAAGTTCTATGTCAGTTCAGCAAGGACAAAGAATTGGGAAATTGAAAAACTGAGCATAACATCGTCTATAACTGCATAGGGCATTTGTGCGAGAAGAAAAGATTACACCTATCTTTAGGGTACAAAACCCCGAATATGGTATTTAATAATGTAGCTTAATTTAACTTTTAACCTGTAGCCATATTTTAGGACGTGACAGTAGATCGAATAAGATGAACCATAAACATCTATGAAATAAATTAAAGTGAAAAAATTAATTATGAAAATAACATCCGTATCTTTTCTATTTCTGATTCCATTTTTAATGTATGGACAACCTAATAATGATGCCGCAATTCAGGAAAATTTCAAAAACGTCTTATTGCTACATAAAGAGTTTGTAAGTATTCCCAATCTACCTGAAAATAAGGGTCTAATGCTTAAGAACATAAATTGGGTAGCTACCCAATATGATGAGCTAAATTTCAACACAACCTTGCTTGAAACAAGCACACTCCCTGTCTTAATTGCTGAAAAAGAATATGATCCTAATTATAAAACAGTACTGTTTTATTTTCACATTGATGGACAACCTATTGATCCAGAGTCTTGGGATCAAAGCCATCCTTTTGATCCTGTTTTGAAAGAGGAAGACAAAGATGCTGTATGGCAACACATAGGATGGGACAAATTAGATGGTGCAATTGATGATGAATGGCGCATTTTTGCGCGGGCTGCTGCTGATGATAAAGCCCCTATCATAATGCTTCTTTCAGCACTCAAAATTCTTAAACTCAAGAACGGTACTCCTAAATTCAATGTAAAGGTAATCTTTGACCCAGAGGAAGAATATGGGTCTAGTGCATTACTATCAACTTTAGATATGTATAAAGAGAGATATGCATCAGATTTCTTTATTGTAATGGATGGCCCAGTACATAATTCTAATAAACCAACCGTTACTTTTGGATGTAGAGGAATTGCAACATGCTCTATTACTACCTATGGTTCCAAATTGCCACAGCATAGTGGTCATTATGGAAATTATGTGCCAAACCCAGTTTTCAATTTAGCGAACCTTTTATCTAGCATGAAAGATGAACACGGCAAGGTGTTGATACAGGGATATTATAAAGGCATCGAAATAACCCCAATAGTTGCTAAACTTTTAGAATCAGTTCCTTTCGACTCTGACGATTTGAACAAAAATTTAGGTATCCACTCTTCTGAAAAGATCGGGAGAAATTATCAGGAATCACTACAATACCCTTCGTTAAATGTCCGACAAATTGGGACATCTTGGAAAGGGCAAGGATTAAAAACGGTTATACCCAAATATGCTATAGCAAACATAGATGTTAGGCTGGTTCCAGAAACAGATGGTAAGGTTCAATTACAAAAAATCAAAAAACATATTGAACAACAAGGTTATTATGTTATCGATACAGACCCTTCAGATGAGGAAAGGCTAAGTCATCAGAAAATTGTGAAATTCATAGGATCCCCTAGTGTAAATGCTTTTAGAACGAGCCCTGATTCTGATTTTGGAAAAAATATAAGAACCCAACTTGCTGAAAATTTTGGATATGAACCTGTTTCGGTAAGGATGATGGGAGGCACTGTTCCAATTGTTCCTCTAATAGATAAACTGGATGTGCCTACCATAATTGTCCCAATGGTAAATATGGACAACAATCAACATAGTCCAAATGAAAATATAAGAATCGGAAATATAAGACAGGGGATAAAAATTTGTTTATCAATTTTAGAGATGAAACTGTAATGATAAAAGCAGATGAATGTCTTGTATTTTGGGAAGAATAACGAAAGGCTAACGTTATGTATGAAATCATAGCCGCTCAATGCAAACACGCAAACCAAAGCTACAGCTTCATACATTAGCGTTAGGAGTCATCAGGAAAAAAATAGGCTATTCAGTAAACTTGAATTAACTGAAAATGATTAAAGAAAAAATTATTCTTGCATAGGAAGAAATGGCGGAAAGATATAATGAATTAATTGACCATAAACCTCATAATGCATATTACGATAGACCTAACACTCTTAGCTTAATTCCTGAAGTTGAAAGTAAATCGATTCTTGATGCTGCATGTGGGCCAGGAAAATATGCTCAAATTCTTATTTCACAAGGAGCAAATGTAACAGGATTCGACATCAGCTCTAAAATGGTAAAACTTGCTCAAGAACGGAATAAAGAATCGGGTAAATTTTATGTTCATGATTTATCTGAGCCATTTGAAAAGTTAGAGAATCAATCTTTTGATTATGTACTATGTGCATTGGCGCTTCATTATGTTCAGGATTGGAATTTGACAATCAAAGAGTTTTATCGAGTTTTAAAACCTAAAGGCAGTCTAATAATATCAATTGAGCATCCTTTCTTTGAATATAATTACTTTGAATCAAAAAAATATTTTGAAATCGAACACGTTAAATGTACTTGGAAGGGATTTGGGAAACCGATAGAAGTTAATAGCTATAGAAGACCTTTAAGCGAATGTATTTTGCCATTGACAACTAATGGTTTTTATATAGATAAATTGATAGAACCAAAACCAACTAAAGAATTTGAAAATCTTGACCCTAAACATTATAAAGAATTAAATGAATTTCCAGCTTTTATGTGTATAAAGGCAGTTAGAAAAGATGAAAAATAAAAGACGAACCGACAACACAGTGGAGAACGACAGTGCCTCCACACACGTTACCACATATTAAAAAGCGAAAAGAATTAAAACCTTAAATGAATAAATCCGAAAAGTTTTTCGATAGAGTATCAACTAAATCGAAACCAGAACCAAATAAAACAGCCTCTAAGATTATTGAATCAAGTATTGAAT
>JBLIOB010000322.1:0-4814 GCA_047639575.1 Parvicellaceae bacterium | reverse complement strand
AGGGAGCTATTTATTATCAGTTGATATCATTAGTTTTAGGTAAATCTAAAAGCAGATAGATAATTTGAAGTTGAAACCAGTACATATCTTAAAACACATCTTTTGCCCTTTCAGAAAGGATGTTCAGAAGTACACTAAAGAGCAAAGAAAATTGAGATCGATTTTTTTTAGACTTAGACACTGGCTTTGGAAGTTGAAGTATTACGGCTTGATTTTATTGTTATACAATTTCTGTATCTGGCTCCAATGCATACCCAATGAACTGTTTCAAGAACCAACTTGTACCGTTTTAAAAGATAATAATGGATCAATTTTAGGAGCTCGAATAGCGGATGATGGTCAGTGGAGATTCCCTCCGTCAGATTCGGTTCCGGCAAAATTTGCTAGGGCAATCATAGAATTTGAAGACAGAGATTTTAACGAGCATTTTGGGATAAGCTTTAAAGCTTTTGGTAGGGCAATTCAACAAAATTTCAGTGAGGGAAGGGTAGTAAGTGGTGGCAGTACGATTACGATGCAAACTATTAGGCTGTCTAGAAAAGGAAAGAGTAGATCGTATTGGGAGAAATTAATAGAAATATATATGTCCACTCGTATTGAATGGAGATATGACAAAGATGAAATCCTTAAATATTACGCATCCAATGCTCCTATGGGTGGGAATGTAGTTGGTATAGATGCCGCGGCTTGGAGATATTTTGGCAGGTCCGGTCACGAGCTAAGTTGGGCAGAGTCTAGTTTGTTGGCGGTGCTTCCAAATGCCCCCAGTTTGATGCATCCTGGTAAAAACAGAGATAAACTTAGGGCAAAACGAAATCGTCTTTTGAAGCGGCTTCATGAAAAAGGTGAAATGGATGCTTTTGATTATGATTTAGCTCTTTCGGAACCATTACCAGATAAACCGCCTAATTTGCCTCAATTAGCACCCCACTTAATGAACCGAATGATTGCGGAAGGAAATAAAGGGCAATCCATTGAATCTACAATTGACAAAGCAATTCAGGAACATGTACTGAATACAGTTTCCATACATCATAAAAGATTAGCTGAAAACGAAATATTTAACATGGCAGTTTTAGTGTTAGATATCGAAAATGGGACAGTTGTATCTTATGTTGGTAACGCAAAAAATGATGCGAAAGAACACGGCAGTGCAGTTGATGTCATAAAGGCGCCAAGATCAACGGGAAGTATTTTGAAGCCTTATTTATATGCTGGAATGTTAACCGAGGGTAGTATGACTCCTAACATGCTGATTGAAGATGTTCCCATGATTCTATCAGGATATGCGCCTAAAAATTATAACGAAAAATTCGATGGAGCGGTTCCAGCTCAAAGGGCTTTATCTAGATCATTGAATGTCCCAATTGTAAAAATGTTACAAGATTATAGCGTTCCAAAATTTCATAATCAATTGAACCAGATGGGTCTTACTACTATAACTCGTCCGTCTTCAGATTATGGCTTATCGCTTATACTAGGAGGTGCTGAAGCCAAATTATGGGACTTGTGTTCTGCTTATGGAAACATGGGAGCAATCTTAAATCAGACTGCGGAGAATCAGCCGTTTTCCTCCATTGGATTTTCAACTAGAATAGGGGAGGTTAAGAAAGGAACATTCAATTATCACCTGGAGCCCGGGGCAGTTTGGGAAACGTTTAATGCAATGTTAGATGTTTCGAGACCAGACGATGAGGCAAATTGGGAGTCTTTTGAAACAAGCCAAAAAATAGCTTGGAAAACAGGAACTAGCTTTGGTTTTAGAGACGCATGGGCTATAGGCGTTAATAGTAAATATGTTGTTGGTGTTTGGGTTGGTAATGCTGATGGCGAAGGTCGTCCGGGATTAGTTGGGGTTAAATCGGCAGCTCCTGTTTTATTTGACGTTTTTGATCGATTGCCAAAATCTGAATGGTTTTCAAAGCCTTATGAAAATATGGAGGAAGTGGCAATTTGCCGTCATAGTGGGCATAAAGCTTCTAAATTATGTGAGGCTGTTGATACGATAATGATTCCTAGATCTTGCCTGAAAACCACAATCTGCCCTTATCATCAAACCGTTCATCTGGATCAGTCAAGTACGTTTAGAGTGCATAGTGACTGCGAATTAGTGCATCAAATGAAGTCAGAAGTCAGATTTGTTTTACCACCGATTGTAGAATCATATTATAAGAATAAACATCCAAATTTTCGACCGCTTCCACCTTATCGAAATGATTGTGAAGCGGAAGATGATTCTCCTATGGCGCTTATTTATCCAAAGAAGGAGAGCACTATATTAATCCCGTTTACTTTTAACGAAGAGAAAAGTAAAACAGTTTTTGAAGCAACTCATCGTTCGGATAAGGCCGTACTGTATTGGCATTTAGATGAAATGTACTTGGGCGAAACTTCTGATATTCATCAACAAGTTTGCGTACCTCAAGTAGGAGACCATGTTCTAACGGTAATTGATAATCATGGAAGATCTATCACCCGAAAATTCAGTGTGGTTGGGGTAGATAAAGAATAAAGTCTTAGTTCGTTCTAGTTGAATCTTTACTAGTTTCTCCTAGAGTGAAGTTCACGTCCATGTCAACAGTGATAACATCCTTATTAACGTCCTTTTTCTTTGCGGCTTCTCTAAGCGGAAAGTCTAATGTGTTAAAGTCAAATGTTCCTTTTAAGTTCATTCCTTCTCCATCTTCTCCTAGACTAACTTCAATTGGAAATTCTTCTGAGTGGCCTTGAATCGTAAGTTTTACATCAGATGTATAATTACCTGACGTATCATCCATAGCCGCAAACGATAAAAATTCTAAAGTAGAATGAGGGTGATCTTGTGTGTTAAATAAACCTTCGCCTTTTTCCTGCGCAAACTTAAATGTAGCCATATCAAATAGAATTATTCCTGTAGAGAATAAGTCGTTAGTATCTTGTAAGTAAGCGTCTTCCATGGAGACATTCCCTTCCATTTCCAGTTTTACAGCCCCTAACTCAACATCGACCATTGCGCCAAATAGTTTGATTTTCTTTTTGGTTGGTTTCTGATCTAGAATTCTAGACCAGCCTATGTCACTATTGTCCTTGTTAAATACCCACTTTGTTGCTGTAGTATAATCATATGTAGGAATTACTTCCGCTACAATGTTAGAATCATTAGAAGTTGAGTTGGATTCAGAAGCTCCGCATGCTGTTAATAGCACTACGAAGGGAAGGATTAATTTTTTCATTGGGTTGATTTAAGCTGAAAATATAGGGTTAATGTGAGTATAAAACGCGGAAAGAAGTGTCTTTTTCAAAAATGAACAGTCCATTTAACAGGGTTAGCTCTTTTTTAATTTTAGTTGGGTAGCATGTGGTATCTTCAGGAACGTATACAGGTATTGTCTCTTCTTTTAATTGGAATCGATATTCGAAACAAATGCATTTTGATCTTCTTGATTTTCGGTTTAGTTTTTTTAGCGCTGAATAATTCAACCGTTGGATCCAATTAAAAGATGGGCGTAAAGAATCAGAAAAAAATAGATCGGCAGTTACTATTTTGTTTTTGTTGAAATGAGTTGGCTCTACAAACTTCATAAGCGACAAGTCATTGTAAAATGAGGTGTCAATACCAATTGTATCCTGATTTAATATCAATACCTGATTGCCCCAATATTCGTTTAGTTCAGGACTTACTATCTCAATTTCTTCTAGGAGGAGAACAGAGCAATTAGTACAAAGCAGCATGATAAAAAGCAAGGTTGTTGGAAGTTTCATCTTGGTCTTATCGCGAGTTTTATAAAGAATAATGTTAGATACTAATGTGAAGATAGGATTACTTTTAAAGCAGCTTTATATTAAGGTGGCTGGAAAAATTGTTTCTACAACAATAAGCAGTTTGCTATTAGGTGGTTAAGCTGTAATGAATTAAATTAGAGTAACGTCAAGTTTTAACTATAATGCAACCTAAATCAAATTCTAATAACCCAACTTTAAGAATTGCCATTGCTGATGATAGCAGTTTGAATAGAATGCTTTGGAAAGCCTTATTTAAGGAATGGAGTCCAATTATTGAAATTGATGAAGCGAAGAATGGTCTGGACCTTGTGGAACTGGTAAGGAATAATCGCTATGATGTAGTTCTAACAGACGTGAATATGCCAATAATGGACGGTGTAGAGGCTACAAAGTATATAAGAGATTTCAATCCATTTGTTCCGATTATTGGTGTGTCTGGGAGCACATCGGAAATGGGAGAAGCCGATTTCAAAGCAGCGGGGATGAGTGCATTTTTGAGTAAACCAGTGGAGTTTGCTGTGTTACTAAGAGAGATTGGAAAAGTGTTGAAACTGGATTTACTGGATTCAACAGCAAACCCGGAGTTGTCTGGAAATTATTCGAGAGTCAGGAAAGTTAGCATTTCAGAAGAAAATTTTATAGCATTAAAAAGTAAGTTGAATCAGGAAATTTCATCATTAATTTTGACTTTACCATCAGCCGAAAATCAAGAAAGTGCGTCACATATATTAGTAAATAAGTTTCTTTACGTTAATGATATGGTTATGTTGGAGTTGGCTAAAGATTGTGAGAAATTGATAAAACGAAACTTGCCGTTCGATCATGTTTTAAGCTCCCTGGCTGAAAAGTGGGATTCATTTCAAAAAACAATCAATCCAAAAGAGTAAAAGATTAGTTAAAACAAGCGTCTTTTGAACTGTTATTATTTGATTGTATCCGTAACCCTTTTAATGATTTCTTTTATTAATGCTTGACCTAATACACAACCAATGTGTATATTACATTATTGATCACTGAAAAAGAATATGCCCAAAATTTAGCCAAAGCTTCCG
>JBLIOB010000321.1:0-4816 GCA_047639575.1 Parvicellaceae bacterium | reverse complement strand
AGGATGTTGGCAGAAATGAAATTGTAGTGTTTAATTATCCAGCCGGTGATACCGCACTACTTGGAAGAAACCCTGACGGATCTGAGTTACAGGGTCACAACTATCATCAATATTTGAAAAACGAGGCTTTCGCTTTAGCTAACTATTCTCATGCGGAATTTGAAGCCAATAGAGAGTCATACATGGCTAAAGCCAGAAAACAGCTGTTGGATAACAATCGGTTAAAAACGCAAAGAATTAAAACGGAAGGTTGGGTTGTTCGACCAACAGATAAAAAGGAAAATTATATTAAAAGATGCGTTGGAATACCAGGAGATACTTTAGAGATTGTTGATGGAAAACTTATAGTCAACAATGAAACTGCTTATTTAGACGAAAACGCACAGTTTAAATACCAAGTTAAGTTTGTAAAGGGAACTAATATTGGTGATACTAAAAGACGTGTCTTTAAAGAAAAATTTGACATCAACTCAAGTGAATGCAGGCAAACTGATGATGGTAATTGGCACATATGGATTGCTCAAAATAAAATTAAGGAATTCAAAGAACAAAATTTCGTTGACTCTGTTTGGGTAAATTGGAAACCGAAAGGATATTACAATAGTATGGACAACTATCAAGGATACATGAACATATTTCCAAATGACCCAATAGTAAAAGACTGGACCGAAGACAATATGGGCCCTTGGTATTTGCCTAAGCGAGATGATAAAATTGAATTAACTGAATTCAACATTGCATTTTATCGAAGAGCCATCGAGTCTTATGAGAAGAATAAAGTATCCATAGAAGAAGATGGTATCTATATTAATGATGAACTGTCAACTCATTATACGTTTAAAATGAACTACTATTGGATGATGGGTGATAACAGACATAATTCATTGGATTGTAGAATGTGGGGATACGTTCCGGAAGATCATGTTGTCGGTAAAGCGGCAATCATATGGTTCTCCAAGGACAACGAAGTTGATTATGAACGAATTAGATGGGAACGAATCTTCCAACTAGCTCATTAATGACTCCAGTTCTCCCAAGAACATACTTCGGAAATATTGCCTTCTACACACTCTATCATCAAGCAGAGGAAATTACATTTGAAGCAAAAGAGCACTTCCTAAAACAATCGTATCGTAATAGATGTACTATTTCATCTGCTAATTCGATTCAAGATTTAATTGTTCCGACCAATGGAAATCAACGAAGACAAGCAATTGACACGCTAGAAATATCATATGCTGAACAATGGCAACGAATTCACCTTGGAACCTTAATCTCAAGTTATAAGGTCTCCCCTTACTTTGAGCATTACGCCCATTATTTCACAGAATTTTATAACGATTTTCAGCCAAAGACCCTTTGGGAGCTCAATCAAAAAGCCCACGAAATTATTGTGAAAATTTTAGACCTTGAAACCAAAGAAATGATAACCGAATTATTTGAAAAGTCCTACTCAAACGATTACCGAGATAGCTTTCGTCCTAAGGATCAATTTCAAATGGAATTTGACCATCAGCAGTACATTCAGGTTTTTGAAGATCGCCATGGCTTTGTGAAGAATCTTTCCATTTTAGATTTGATATTTAATGAAGGGCCAAATGCAATAAGTTTCCTTTAACCTCGACATCTATTTTATTATCTTCGTTGTTGAATAAGATCGGATGGCAGAGAAGATTACCAAGCACAAGAAACAAGACATTGAGTTTAACAAAAATGACGATAAAATGCGTCTACGTTTGTCTGAACTACAGCGAAAATTAGACAATGCCTATTTAGGTGGAGGTCAGAAAAAAATTGACAAACACCATTCAAAAGGAAAATTAACGGCTCGTGAAAGAATTGAAGAGTTGTTAGACCAGGGTGCTGAACAAATAGAAATTGGCGCATTAGCCGGTGAGGGCATGTATGAAGAATACGGAGGTTGCCCTTCGGCAGGAGTTGTAGTCGTTATAGGCTATATCCATAAAAGGCCAGTAATTGTTGTTGCCAATGACGCAACTGTAAAAGCCGGAGCCTGGTTTCCAATTACAGGTAAAAAGAACCTTAGAGCGCAAGAGATTGCGATGGAAAACAAAATTCCAATTATATACCTGGTAGATAGTGCAGGCGTATTTTTACCGCTACAGGATGAAATCTTTCCTGACAAAGAAAATTTCGGAAGAATTTTCAGAAACAATGCAGTCATGAGCTCGATGGGTGTTACCCAAATCGCAGCCGTTATGGGCAGCTGTGTTGCAGGAGGTGCCTACTTGCCAATTATGAGTGATGAATCTTTAATCGTAGAAGGAACCGGAAGCATATTCTTAGCAGGATCTTATTTAGTAAAAGCTGCAATTGGAGAAAATATTGACAATGAAACATTAGGTGGAGCAACCACCCACAGTGAAATTTCTGGAGTTACGGATTATCACAGTAAAGATGATCATGACTGTTTAGCAACTATTAGAGATTTAGTTCATAAGCTTGGACCCATTAAAAAAGCCGGTTTTAATCGAATCAAGTCCTTGCCTTCAAATTTCGATGAAAGAGACATTTACGGTATTATGCCCGATGATAGAGCTAAACCGTATAACGTTAAAGACATTATTGAGCGAATCACAGATGAATCTAAATTTACTGAGTACAAGGCTACTTATGGTAAAACTATCGTTTGCGGATATGCAAGAATCGATGGCTGGTCAGTTGGAATAGTAGCAAATCAGCGGGAAATTGTAAAAACTAAAACTGGAGAAGTTCAGTTTGGTGGCGTGATTTATTCAGCATCTGCAGACAAAGCGGCAAGATTTATTATGACTTGCAATCAAAAGAAAATTCCGCTGGTATTTATTCAAGATGTTACAGGATTCATGGTTGGTTCCAGGTCTGAACACGGTGGAATTATTAAAGATGGCGCCAAATTAGTAAGCGCTATGAGTAATAGCACTGTTCCAAAATTCACCATAATAACTGGAAATTCTTACGGAGCTGGAAATTATGCTATGTGCGGAAAAGCATATGACCCTCGTTTAATTATGGCCTGGCCAACTTCACAATTAGCCGTAATGGGAGGAACACAAGCAGCAAAAGTTTTAGTCCAAATCGAGATGGCTACTGCAAAAGCTAGAGGAGAAGAAGTGACTAAAGAGAAAGAAGACGCTTTGTTCAATAAGACAAAATCAAAATACGATGCTCAAACCTCTCCATATTATGCGGCAGCTAGATTGTGGACTGACGGAATTATTGACCCGGCAGATACAAGAAAGATTATCTCGATTGGCATTGAAGTTGCTGATCATAATGAAGAAATTAAACCATATAACGTTGGAGTAATCCAAACCTAACACCAAGATAATGTCATCTCAAGAAAATAAATCAAAGCTTGCGGAACTAAAGGACCAAGAAGGAAACCTTATTAGCCCTATACTTTCCGATGAAGTAAAAAACTACTTGATCGATATTGATGGAACGATCACGGAAGATGTACCAAATGAAGAGCCAGAACGAATGGGTACGTGTAAGCCATTTCCTGATGCTTTAGAAACGCTTAACAAATGGTACAATGAAGGTCATATTATTACCTTCTTCACTTCACGAACAGAGGCGCATCGAGAAGTAACTGAAAAATGGTTAGAAGAACATAATTTTTTATATCATGGTTTGCTCATGGGCAAGCCAAGAGGTGGCAATTATCACTGGATTGATAACCATTTGGTACGAGCAACCCGCTATAAAGGAAAATTCACCGACCTAATTAAAAAGGTCGAAGAAATTGAAGTTTTCAAAGATTAGTTATAAATTCAGGTCTTAGAATGTACTTAACTTGATTAAGTATGTTCAAATGCAACTAAAAAAATAGAACCATGCTCATGAAAATGAGAACACTTTTACCCTTTATTGCCCTACTTGTTTTTGCTGGATGCGGTGAAACTGAGGAATCGGAGAAAATTCACATTAATGAGGAAGATCTCATTACTGTTCCTGTATTTGTAGAAAGTGCAGATTTTGAATTCGTGCCCCCATCCCCGTTAGAAGTTGCTGGTTTTTTCAAAAATGCAGGATTAAAATATGACTTAGCTCAATTAAATCCTCCTTCGAACCAATCTAAGTATCTAACTAAATATAAAAAATCAGTCAACTTTGGTGTTTATTCTGCAGATCTTGCAACATGTGTTCTTCATGACAAAATTACGGATGCGCAGCTTTATTTAGAGGCAATTGAAGAGTTAGCAAGTGACATTGGTATGAACTCTATCTTTACTGGTGATTTAATAGGAAAATTCAAACGGAACCTAGATAACAATGATTCGATCCAAGAAATATTGAGGGAAGTCCAATATAAAACTCTTGAATACATAGAGGACAATAATAAAGATGATCTAGAATCAATATACTATGCAGGAGCTTGGATGGAAGGTATGTATTTGGGTGCGTTAACTTTAAACGACCAAGACCAAAAAAAAATCGTGCAAAAGTTAGCCGGACAAATAGATCTAGGAAATCAAATTGCTAGAGGACTTGAATTAATTGAAGATCAAGATCCAGAAATACGTGAGTTAAGATTTAATGTATTACAAATCGTGAATGAGTATAACACTTGTGAAAGTGTAATTAACCTAAGCGGGGAAGATCTTGATTTTGGCAGAATTCACCTTACTCAGCCGGAACTAGAATCCATTTGTGGTCTGATAATTGAGTTAAGGACTGAAATGATACAATAGAATGAATAGAAAAAGGACATATCGTATTATTGTACCAATTCTATTGGTAGCGACTATACTAGTTTCTTTTTCACTAGATCAAAAAGAAGACAAAAAGAATAAACAGAAAGGGAAAAAGA
>JBLIOB010000320.1:0-4882 GCA_047639575.1 Parvicellaceae bacterium | reverse complement strand
AAGTTCCGCCTGATAATATCTATTATCAGAAAGCTATGGCTTCTTAATAAATTAAGAATTAACTTAATCCTGTCCTAAGGATGGGGAGTACTTTAGGGTGTGCCTTGGTCAGGACTTGAGTTCTGGCTATTGGTTAAAAAATCAAACGGAAATTCATGAAAACGCTGCACTAGGAACTTCCTTATTCAAAGTACCGAATCCCAAAAATATGGGCGGTTATCGGTATTTACTAATTAATAGGTGGTAGCCCTACTTAGACAATTCTTCCAAGCGCATTTTTTCTTTTTTACTTAAAGAATCTATTCCTTTCAAACCAATTTTATCCAGCAGATGGTCTAGTTCTTTCTCCTTGCTTAATTTATTCGCATTAAACTGATGATCTATTGATTCTTTAGGCTTTTCACCTCTAATTTTTTTATTTATTAGAAGCAAATTAGGCTTCTTAACAATCAGTACTAAGAACACTACCGTTGGAATTAACATTAATCCAATAGTCAGATAATTTTCAATTATTAAATTCGGCTGAAACAACACCATAACAATCATTCCTACAATTCCCCCGCCTAGATGCGCTTCATGGCCAATGTTGTCTTTTCTTGATTTAATTCCATAAATTGAATAGGCTACATATATCACCCCAAATATCCAACCAGGAATTGGAACAGGTATAAAAATTAATTGTATGCCATCACCGACACCCAAAGCTATAAACGCAAACACTAATCCACTTACGGCTCCTGAAGCTCCAACTGCCCTATAATCACCATGATTATTTCGAAGAAACAAAGCCAGTAAATTGCCGCCTATCAAACTAGCGAAATAAATAACGAAGTATGGAATGATGCCAGTTTCTATTACTAAAGCCTGGGTAAAGAAGTAAAGCGCCAGCATGTTCATTCCCAAATGAACCCAACTCACATGAAGGAACCCAGATGAAATCAATCGATAAAACTCTTTTCTTTTTAAAATCGGATCAATGTGAAAGTCGAAACGATCCATAAAGGATTCTTTTTTAAACCCCTGAAAAGAGAATATTGCGTTTAAAGCAATAAGAATAACTGCTATGATTGCTGCGGATTGTATCAAATAATTATAACGTCTAAATACCGATCTCAAAGTTCGGTCAAAAAATGAACAAAAAAAAGTCCCGCTTGGCAAATGCCAGCGGGACTGCAATAAGTATGTCGATTTTAGAATTTGGTAATACGCTTCACCATTTTCTGATCACCACTTCTAAACGTAATCAAGTACAGTCCTTGTGCATAATCCGATAGATTAAGCTCAATTGTGCTTACACCTTTCATTACTTTTTTAGAATCCAATAATTTTCCGTCAACTCCATAAACTTCCATATCAAAATCAAGCTCTGCATTTCCAGCAATCGTGATGTTTAATAATCCTTCTGTTGGATTAGGGAATAAATTAACATCGATATTAGAGAATAGCTCATCAACTGAATTCGGTCCTACTGTAATCGTTAT
This sequence comes from Parvicellaceae bacterium, assembly GCA_047639575.1. Taxonomy (GTDB): domain Bacteria; phylum Bacteroidota; class Bacteroidia; order Flavobacteriales_D; family Parvicellaceae; genus JBLIOB01. The sequence goes on along the minus strand of JBLIOB010000320.1, from coordinate 3,401 downwards.
TGACATTGAATCTATACATGCTCCTTTAGAAGCATAAAGCCACACAACATAGGTTCCAGCAGGATTCCAAGAATGTGTTGGAGGAAAAGTTGACGTTGATGTAGTTCCATCTCCAAAATCCCAAAAGTACGAAGTAGCACCGCCTGTACTTAGCTGTGAAAAACTTACCGAGCTTCCAACAATAGTTGTGGTAGTGGATGCGCTAAAATTAGCGACTGGGTACGATGGACCATTAGAAATAGTAACGGTTGAAACAGATTGACATCCACTTGCGTCTGTTGCTGTTACTGTATAAGTCCCTGGACATATACTTGATTGTATTGCTCCACTACCGATTCCACCATCCCAGTTATATGTAACAGCTCCAGTTCCACCAGTTGAAGTTGCATCCAAAGTTCCATCACATACGCCTGCACAAGATTCTGAAGTAAACGTTCCAGATACTACTGGAGCACCAACATTAATCAAACTAACAGTATCCATTATTTCACACCCATTGGCATCGGTAGTAGTTAGAATATATTCTCCAATTCCTAATGCTGTTAATCCACTAGAAGTTCCACCTACGTTCCATAAGTAATCAAAAGTTGGTGTTCCCCCTCCAATTGTTGAAGTAATGGATCCATCTGCCGAACCACAACTTGGATTAAATCCGCTCAATGATGAAGTCAAAGGATCCGTTGTTGTAAATGAACTTGAACTTGTATTATCAGAAGCATCTCCATCAGCACCACCATTAGTTACAGTAATTGTTACGTTAAATGTATGAGAACCTGCAGCTGGCGTCATTGTAGTTAAAGTAATTGTCTCATCATCATTAGGACATAAAGTTCCAGTCCAATTAAATGTTTGTGTAGCACCTCCATCAATATCCCACTCGATAGTAGCTGTCGTTATATTATCAAGTCCGTTATTGGTCATTACGATTTCAGGAGATATATCTAGATCGCAATAAATTCCAGTTGGAGCATTTACAGCGTCAACGGCTGAATTATCATATGTAGCAATGGCACATGGAACATAAGTTCCATCCATAGACGTTACACCAGTTGAAGTTGGGTCTAACCAATCTTTTAATGCATCACCAGGGTTCTTAGGTCCAGAATTCCAGTTAATACTCATTCTTCCATAAAAATCAGCGCTAGGATTTGGAACCTGCGTACAGAAAGATCCACCTCCTGTAAGTTGTCCAACTATTTGTCCATTTTGATTAAAGATTGGAGACCCCGAAGATCCTCCTTCTGTTACCCCATGTCCATTAGGCGTTGCTCGCCAGATTACTCGCCAATGAGTTCCACTAGTAACCCAACCTGAATTAACCAGAGAAGTAGTGAATGTAGAGATTTTCTTTTCGTCTCCAGCTGGGTGATGAATCGAAACACCGCTTGCAGCAGCACTTGTCGAATTACTCCAACCGTTATAAAACACATTATATCCACCTGGGATCGTTGAGTTCATTTCAAGCAAAAGATAATCTGGGCCAGAATTTCCACCACCATCATTAGAATCAGCTCTTCTTGTAAAACCTGTCATCGATTGAGATGCTGAGGGAGATCCGCTGCCACAAGATGGTCTTTGGTAATTAAAATAAACGATAGATGAATTAAAGTCTGCCGCACTTCCAGAAACACCACAGTGAAGTGCTGTTAAAACATAAGGAGTACAATCTAAACTGGTATTGTTAATGACAGATCCTGAACAGAACCCACCGCCACCTCCACTATTAATAAGTAGACGCACAACTCCTTTAACTTGACTCTTCCAATCATCGCTTTCTGGTGAGCATGCAACATCAACCTCGCAAGGATCAGCTTTCTCTTCATTCGAAGCTTTTGCAATCCATCTGTACGCATGACCAACTCTATCTATTTCAATAGTAGCCGCACCTGTTACCGTTTTAGGTTGGTAATACTCTATGATACAAGTTTCTCCAGTAACATTTCCAGTTCCGAAAACACCTGTTTTCTTATTGTTAGCACTTGTATATCCACCAATTACATCAGAGTAATCTTCGTTATAGATGTACATAATGCTTCCTTCAGGCAAGTAAAACTTGTTGTAAGTCAAGTGAATTGCCATTGCATCTTCTGCAGTAATCTTTAATCTCCACATTCGATCTCCATTAGGCATAGTAAACCAGCTTCCAGAGTTGTCAGTATTTAAGTTTACGTGATGCCATCTTGAAAATAGCTCTAACACACCATTTTTAACATTCGCATCATCTATTGATCGGACTTCTTTCATGTTTAATGCTGGCAACGCAATACCAACTGCCTCAGGCATTGGAATTGGATGATCAACTGTTAATTGATATGGTTTCCCGTCTACTTGCATTTGCCCAAAGGCAAAAGTTCCGCAAGCAAGGATCATTAATGTGGTAAAGATTTTCTTCATAGGTTGTTTAATTAGTTGGTTTAAATATAACCAAAGCATGGCTTTTTTCACAATATAAGACGAATTCCTGTCGGGTCGGAGACGATTTTAGCTCATTTAATTACCTTTGTCAATTGAAAAGCTAAATCATGAAGAAATTACTAATCATTGCCATTCCACTTGCAATTCTTGCCGCTTGCGGAGTTGAAGTTACCGATAAACCAGAAATCATTGACGAAACGGTACTGGAATCCACTGTCTGTAATTGTTTAGACACGCTTGCCAATGTAGACCGAATTGTATGTGACAGCTTGTTTCCGGAGCCATTTAACAACGAAGAGAAAACAATTAGAATGGAAGAGGCGCTGGCTTGTGGAATGGAATTAATGTACACTTTAGATACAATTGCTTCGCTGGATTCTCTGCCCGAACCTAAATCAATTGAAGATGTATTGACAATGGATGTTCCAGATCCTCTTTCGGAAGAATGTCAACAGTTTCTTGAAGATTTTGCTGGATCCATTAAAAAATGTACTCGTATTATTAATAAATCTGCAGATAGTCCAGACAACGTGATGTTGATGATTGAGACGAATGATGCTAAAGATGAGCTACGTGAATGGGCTTCGAAGCCTCAAATGTTTAAGTGTGATGACAATAAATCATTCGCTCATTTGGTTAAAAAATTAATTGAGCAGCAGGATAAATTACTTTCTAATTAACTCTTAACTGTAAATGTAGCTGCCAGTTGAAGTAATTTTAACTGTAGGAACCTTACGTGTCTCTTCGAATTTTTGATATCCGCCTTTCAAATTCTCCCAAAACGATTTAATTGTCTCGTCAGAAAGTGATTCTGTCGCCACTTTGATATTGTCATCATGCATTTTAAATGGGAATATGTGTACAGGAATCTTTCTCTGACCATTATTCCTAGCTTCAACGGCCAGTACGTACAACTCTTCAATCATTACATTTGTAATCGGAATACAACCAATACTTACACAGTTTCCATGAATAAAAATATCACC
>JBLIOB010000319.1:0-4886 GCA_047639575.1 Parvicellaceae bacterium | reverse complement strand
CCCATAATTATTTCCGAGCTTTTTAAATGGAATTGTTCAATTGAGCTTACATATTCTTCTTTCCCTATCAGTGTTCTTTCATAATCTGGCCTTACAACATATTTCTCATAATCTTTAGGAAAAGTGGTTTCTCCCCAAACATTCCAATATGCTTCTTTCGTCATTCCGTCCCAATGAAACAAGCCCAATTTAAGTTGATGTTCTTGAAAAATATTGAGCCCAGTTAAAATCATGCAAATGGGTACAATTAAAAACCATAAAAACTTAAATCGATTATAAAAGGCAGCTAATGGAAAAGCCAACAAAGCATAATAGTCAACCATAGGTCGTGCTCCATAAGAGCCACCAAACCACCAAGCATTCCAACTAGAAATAATGTAAATATGAAGTAATAGTGTAAGGCCAATAGCCCACTTCACGTATTTTACTTCCCGTTTTAGAGCTAAAAAGAATCCTAAGACTGCAAAAATCATAATTGGCGTATACAAGAGCCAACCTTTGCGATAACTAAATAATATATTTAATATCTGCGGGTTGTCATAATATCCGAATGTATGCGAATCATAAGTTGACACAGACCAATGACCTGTTGTTATTTTCCAATAAACTAACTGGATAGAAACAGCTAACACCGTAGCAATTCCCATAATAGCGAGGTGTTTAATTTCTGTTTTAAACAAGATAAATTGCTCTTTGAAAGAACTAAAGCGATAAAAAATAAAAAACAGAACTATTATGCCATTAGGTGGTCTGATTAACACAATTAACCCAAGAATTAAACCAATAAGAATAGCTGAAATTAAGGTTCGTTTTATGTACCATTTATGTGTTAACAGCAAAAACAAAGCAATCAAGCAAAAACTATAGACATGTGAATAAAGGTGATCCGTTACATAGTAGTTTAAGTTTGTTGCGATAGCAATACTTAATATGCTTAATGCGACTACCCAATTATTAAAGTAATATTTTAATAAAATTGAAACTATAAACAACCCTAAAACCCCATAAAAAAGACCGCTTATTTGTAGCAATAGAGCATAAATCTCACTGTACCCATCTGCCTTATATGAAGTGTTTTTTGCTATGAGATGGGCAATACCAAAAAATGGAAGTACACAAATTGAAGTTCCTATAGTTTGTTTAAAGTATGGTTTCCCATCTTTCGTTTCTTTCGCCCATATTTTATGCTGGATATGCTTGTCTAATGCAAATTTGTATTCACACGAAACATCTCCATAAATCAAAATTGCAGGCAAATAATTATAGGTCATTTCAACATCCTCACTGATGCTATCACTATTTACCCACTTCTTTCCTTGATAAATTTGAGTAGCCCAATAAACAGTGATCAATAAAACAGTTAATGTTACAATGTGTTTTTTAACTCTTTCCAGAAATGACATTTTGTAATTGAATTATTGAACTAATTCTACTAATTTAAACTTTAGATGTGAAAAGAAAAAGCTGATAAAGGCTTATTACGCTTGCAAGCCAAGCAATTTGAACATATTCAGCATTGTTTTTGGTTAAACAAGAGCATAAGAATAAGGAGTATTAAGGCTGTTTTTTGATGGATAAAAGGTATAAAAGGTTTGACATATAGGAGCTGCTTTTCCATCAACCTACATGTATATTTAAGAAATAAAATGCGTTAATATTTCCTGCAATTCCAAGCAATTTCTCAAGCCCATAATCCGTGCTATGCTGGATGTCTTCAGCATATTTGAAAGATGCAGAATTATGCGAAGTTGTAATATTATAAGTCGATGAAGAGACTGAACTAAGATTTGCAAAGCAAATTGGGATAAGACCATAGCATGGTTTGGATAAGCCTTTCAAATTACTTTAGAATGTAGTAATTAAGCCAAATATTTTAAGTTGAACGAGCTATAAAAAGATAATTAGCTAAACTTTCTATATTTGCGCCTCAACTCACAAAATTTCGCTATGAAAACCTTTACTACTCTTGCAGTTTTACTCTTTATATGCTTTTCTAGTTTTGCACAAACTCTTCCATCAGGGCCACCAGCAGTATTGTATCAATTAGATAAGTCCGAAATTAAAGCCGGTACCCTGGCAAGCACTACTTGCGCAGCAGATACGGTTAGGTTTGTGCGTGATGGCAAAGCGACAGCATTTATTAGTACAACTATGAATGTTCCTTCGGAATTTTCGGGATACGCGCAATACTATGATTGCCCACAAGAAATTACCGTTTCTGGAATGAAATTTTATGCTGGAGTTAATTCGACAAACCCTTTAGACACAGCATTGGTGTTTTGTTCGGTTTATACTGCCAACTTAGACAGTTCAGTTGGTTCTTTAGTTACTGTTGATACCATTACGGTTTATAACAATTATACGCCTACAAATATTGACTTAATGATCAATGAACTAACATTTGATTCAGCTGCCGTAATGAATCAGCCTTATTTTGTAATGATTCAAACTTTAACGACACTTCCGTTAGGAGTTATTTGCGATGACTATAACGTAAATGACGGGCAAGGTGAAGCTCTTGGATATTGGCATTGGACCGGTGATAGTACATGGTATAAGTCTGGCGAGTTTTTCGTTTGGGACGTAGATTTTGCTCTAGAGCCTATCGTCAATTATACTTTGCAGGACTCTATTGTTTTAGCTGTTGACACTACCTGTGCGGGGACTACAGTTTGTGTTTCACGTTACGCATCTCCTATTGTTTACAATCGAATGTATAATATAGATGCGTTTTCAGGAAATGACAGTATTCCTTTTACTTATGACTGGGGTTATGGAACACCACCATCAATAGAGAACGACAGTTGTCATATTTACTTGACAGAAGGAATGTATATGATCGATTTAACTACTACTATTAATGGTTGGACTTCGGATTGCTCTGTTACTTCCTCAGATTCAATTGTAATCATAATTGGACCGTCAGCAGGATATACATCTTCTAGTTTAGGGCTTTTATCATCCTTCACAGACTCTTCAACAGGGAGTTCAGACACTTATTTGTGGGATTTTGGTGATGGAAACACGTCCTCTATTCAGAACCCTAATCATACGTACGGTGCGGCAGGTTCATATACCGTATGTTTAACTACTTCTAATGTTTGCGGCACAGATTCAACTTGCAGCATAGTATCCGCTTGTGAACTCCCATCTGCAAACTTTATTCAAACTAGTGGAAGTCTTACAGCCTCATTTACTGATTCATCTACTGGACCAGGAATTACGTATTCATGGGATTTAGGTGATGGGAATACAGATACTGTTTCCAATCCTGTTCACACCTATTCTGCAGACGGATCTTATACCGTATGTTTAATTGTGTCAAATTCATGTGGCGCAGACACTTTATGCGATGTGATTACAGTAATTTCTACATCTATCAACGAGCTAATAAATAATTCGGTTAAAGTCTACCCAAATCCGACAGAGAATCTGCTGAATGTTAATTTCTTGAGTTTCGACAACGGGCAATACTCTATTGAGATATTAGACTTATCTGGAAGGTTAATCTTTAAGGAAATTTCGCTTGAAGCGTTCGCTAGTTTAAATGTTTCTAAACTTGCTTCAGGAAGTTATCTGTATCGAGTTTCCAATGAAACTCATACGGCTATCGGAAAGTTCTTGAAGAACTGATTTACCTTACATGATTTCTTTGATAGAAGACTTTAGGCATTCTGATAAGGTTTCGTTTGGTGCATAATAAGTGCTAGGTTAAATGTCTTAGATAGAGCCTGAATAAACAAGTGACAAGCCCAAATTAAGGTTTGCTTCAGCTGTTCTAATTCCATTTTCACCAAATTAGCTACCTTGTTATCAATTCATACAGATGAAACAAATATCCCTATTTACGGTCCTGCTTTGCCTTTTCATATCCTGTGGGAATAATGAAATAGACGGAAAGGCCTTAGTTGAAAAACCAGCCGCTCCCATAAAAGAGGATCTAGAAGACACCACGGTTATAGAATTACCAGAACTGGAAGTTCGTGAGGAATTAGCATGTACCTGTTTTCACAATTGGAATGATCTAGAGCCGGACGATGACTATATACTATCGGTTAAAGCCAAAACTGAAGAAGATCTAGAGAATATAGAAGCGATTATTGAGGAACGAGACGGTAAACGTGTAGAAACCATAAGAATACAAGGCTCCACTGTCGTGCCTGAAGCACTATGGGGATTTAAAGAAGTGACTAGAATTGAGTTTGATCGAATCGGATATGGAGGGTCTCCTCCTGGCCTAGAAAATCTCGACAATTTTCCAAAACTATTAGAACTCAGGTTTGAAGAAGGCCGCGTTGACTTTTCGAAACGAGGGAAATGGATGGACAGAGTGGTTCATGTTGAGCTGCAAAAAGCAGTAGTAGCTGGTTTAAACTCTTGGACTCGCCTTAAAGCATTGCAAAAACTACAATCGAAAGTCAGCACGTATAAGGGTTTCCCATCTGGTCTAGATTCGCTCAGCTGCCTCAGGTCTGTTATAGTGTTTGAAACTCGAGGAAATATCAATTTGTCGGAATTGGATTTTAGTAAAAGCGCTTGTTTAGAGAGCTTCCGTTTTAGCACATCCTACAATACGCTGAAAGGAATACCACATGGGCTCGACAAATGTCCATTACAAACCTTATCCATTGGTCATCGAAATTTAAGCTCAGAGGAAAGAGACTCTATTTCATCATTAGTAAATATTGAAGAAAATAAATCGAAGTAGAATGAGTTGGAGTTACAAAATAGTTAGACACCTAACGTTGCTATTGGTGCTCATGGCACTTGTAGATGTCAATTACGCTCAAACTTCCGCTGATGCTGGAATTAGAAGCTATCAAGCTGGCTATTCGCATAGCTTAAAGAGCAATGGATTCACATCTGAACCTGGATTTCAGGTCTCT
>JBLIOB010000318.1:0-4898 GCA_047639575.1 Parvicellaceae bacterium | reverse complement strand
ACTATTATAACTAAGGTGGAGGCGAATACAGGTTTGGCTACTTCAATGGTAGCATCAAGAGCCGCTTGCCAAGCAGTTTTATTCATTTTTAAATGCCTATCGATATTCTCGATAACCACAATGGAATTATCAACCAAGAGGCCTAGAACCAGTGCCAACCCTCCTAATGTTATACTGTTAATTGCTTGACCTGTAATTGCTAACACAATAAATGCAAACAGCACGGCCATCGGCAAACTGATCGAAACAATTAACGCTGATCTAAAGTTTCCAAGGAACAATATTAATACGATAATGACCAAAATCAATCCACCCAACCCTGCATAAGTAAGACCTGCTATCGAGTTTCTTACATAAGAACTTTGATCAAAAATCACGTTTAGTTGAACGTCATCAGGCATCCTTAATTTAAGGTCTGGAATAGCCGCTTTCACAGCTTCAACCGATTCTATTGTATTGGCACCTGGTCTTTTAAAAACAGGAAGATATACTTGTTCATTCCCGTCAACTCTAGCAATATTAGTCTGAATCATACTGGCATCTACTGCCTCACCAATGTCTTTAATGTATACCGGTTTTCCATTCTGATAGGTAACTACAATGTCATTAAAATCCGCTACATTGATAATCATCCCTTTTGCGTCAACTGCATAGTTCATGAACCCAATTTCTGCTATCCCGGATGGGATCATAGTCGTGTTTTCTTTTATCGCATCGTTCACTTCCGTTTGCGAAAGGCCGTGAGCCTCTAACTTAATTGGATCAACGTAAATGTGAATTCTTCTTTTGGAACCACCGTATGCAGCAGGAGCAATAATTCCCGGGACACTACTTAGCATCTGCCTTAAATTATAATAAGCGATATCATATAATTCTTTACCACTTTTCACTTCGCTACTTACTGTCAATAACATCAAGGGCTTACTGGCAGTAGGGTCAAAGGGTTGAACCATTGGAGGAAGTGTTCCAGGTGGCTGATAATACATATCGCTCATTGCATAAGCTGAAGTATTTGCCATGGCCTCAGCCGGATCAATTCCTTCTGCGTAGAAATTGGTAACGATACTAACGCCCATTAAACTTTTGGAAAGTTGCTTTTCAATTCCTGGAGATTGTCCCGTCCAACGCTCCATTCTACTAGTAATGTCTTTTTCAACAACTTCTGCTGGCATTCCAGGGTAAAGCGTTAAAATTTGCATAGAAGTTTTCTCAGACTGCGGAAGAATATCGACTGCCATTCTGGGAATCGAAATACCAGCAACAATCAATACCAAAATGGCAAAAGCTAATATTACATAGAGATTTTTAAATGCGAGCTTCGTCATTGATGCTTTGGTCTAACCTTAAGCTGATCTTTTGGGCGGATCAGCTGGCTATAACTACCGTTTAATTCGGGGCTTGAAGTTACCCTTTTTCTTCGGCATGACAATTCTTAAAAAGCATATGGCTATTGAACAAATAAGAATATTATTTAGAACACTCGTTATCTTGGTATCACAAGATTTAATCCAGCAACAATATTAGGCAGTTGATAGGGACTTGAAGAAAGTTTGTTGTTCATAATATCCGGTATTCGATAGCGGACATAAAAGTTGTAAAAGGCATTCCCGTAACGAAGTTCTGGACCATAAAACAGCTTATTAGTATATTTGAGGTAACGAGTTCTTACTTGAGACTTTTTCACCAGTAGATCATTCTCATGTTTAAACTTTGCAACATGGCTTGAGCTAATCATAAACTCTCCATAAAATGCCAAATCAATGTATTTCCCTAGATGATTTCCTCTTTTACCAAAATTGATTCTGAAATACGGTTCGAGCCTAATGGTTGTAAACGATAACTTATCCGTTACTAGCGAATCTGGTGAAGTGGACCCATAAATTTGGTTGTAGAATGAGAACGTATCCTTTTTACTGCGATACTGCATATATGCGCTAGCTAAATCGAAACCCATTGAGAAAGTCGTGGATAATTTCCTCTTAAATCTCCTCCCGTACTCCATGCCTACAGACGAACCTCCATAAATATTGGTTTCATTTTCTAACCTTGTTGGAACAGCGAAGGAAACTCCTAAAAAATTATGTGCGTACTTTTTCTTGTTGGGACCTACGTCTCCCTTATCAAGAAGAACAGCCTTGGTCGTTTGATTTAACAGAACGTCCTGCGCACGCACGGAGTTGAGACTTAAAACCAATAATATTAATAACAACTTTCTCATTCTTCGATTTTCATTTCCTGAGTATACCCTCGATAATGAAATCTAAGAGTTTTGCCTTTCATCTTGTCTAGATTAAGCGTCAATATTGGGTTATCTCTAACGGACAAAACCGAGTACTCATCCAGAAATACCGAATCATTTTCGACATGATAGTAAAAGTGTTCTTTTTTAACGAATGGATGATCAGCATCAATTTTCACTTTCTTCCGATCGTAGATATGTCTATTTATTCGATCGGTGAATTTGTAAATATTAAAGTCTCTACCTTGCTCCAGTGTATCCTTTATCATAAAATCTTCACGAATTGATAATTGGAGGATATCGTCTTCAACCTCGATATAGAATATAGAATCAGGCAATGGTGGAATTACATTCTCATCTTTTATAAAATGTCGCGATTGCGGCACTCCATAACCATGAGCGTAATCAAAGTAAGGATATAAATCTCCAGATTTTTCAATCCTTTTTAATAATTCCCAATTGGTTAATTCTGGATTTGCTTCCCATGCACATGCCGCGAACCCAGCAGTAAGTGGAGCTGAAAACGAAGTCCCTTGGGTCTCCGTCATTTTCTTTTCATCGTTATATGCTATGACGTGACCAATGGCTGTTACGTTAGGTTTTAAATCCTTGTCGGACGATGGACCAAAGGAAGAGAACGTGGTATGCAAGCCACTCCATGGGTTAATAGCGCCAATTGCCAGCACACTATCTCCATCGGCAGGTGCTGCAACCATAATCCAGTTCTTTTTATTTCCTTCATTTCCTGCCGAAGCAATAACTAAAATTCCTTTTGAAGAAGCCATGTTGGCCGCTCTAGATATTATGGCCGTTTTTCCGTCCATTTCCTCCTTAAAATAATTTCTGCGCGTATATCCCAAACTCGTATTTATAATATCAGCACCATTTTTATCAGCCCATTCAGCAGCCGCCAACCAAGCCTCCTCTTCTGCCGACCCTTCTTTCATCATTTTTTCTGTGATCGCTAAAAGAAAGTCAGCATCTGTTGCCATTCCAATTCGGACAGTATCATCTAAGATCCCACCAACACATGACAAAACGGTACTTCCGTGAGAGATTCTTTTGTACACATTTTTCGTTTTCCGAATGAAGTCATAAGTTCCTTTGATTCCATCTCGCTCCCTTATATGTTTGAATAAATCTGATTTGTCTACACCTGGAAATCCCGCATCAAGTATGGCGATTGTTTTGCCTTTTCCACGATATCCGGCCTGATCAAAAAACTGACCTCCCATTCGTTCTACTTGAAACCGAATTAGGTCTTGCTCTTCAAATTCTTTGTCAACTGAATCTTTTTCATTCGATAAACAAAGCGCAACATCATAAGGCTCAAACTCTGTTTTTATAACAAAATCTAATTGCTTGATTTTCTTAATCTGTTCTGGAAACGCTATAACCACAGCAGCGTTCAACCACCTGGATGTCATCTTTACCTCATCGACAAGCGCACTTACTTGATCTACGTACTGACTAACAACAGGCCTATCTGAATAATGATCAAGAGGGTAGTTGATTTTCGTTCTTCGCTCGATTGCTTTTGGATGGAAATATTCGGCCGCGTTAAATTCTACGCCATTTTTATCCGCGAAAAACACCCAGTACTTATCCTGAGCAAAAGTACCCAGAGAGATGAATATGAGTAGTATGGTAATGAAGTTTTTCAAGCGATGTTGTAATATAACGCAATAAGTAGCAAAAGAGTTTGTCAATAGGATGAAAGGTTTAAACTCATTACCCATTTTTAACATCTGAGTTATCAATATTATGACCAATAGAATACTGCGATAATTATTAACTTCACAGCAAAACTTATAGGATGATCAACTTGATTAGTGATACAGTAACGAAGCCAACAAAAGATATGTTAGAGGCTATGTTCTCTGCCGAAGTAGGTGACGATGTTTTCGCTGCCGATCCGACTATTAACGCATTACAAGATAAGTGTGCAGCAATGTTTGGGATGGAGTCAGCATTATTTTGTCCAAGTGGAACTATGACTAATCAAATCGCAATTAATGTACACACGTCTCCAGGTGATGAAGTAATTTGCAGCTACCAATCTCACATCTATAATTTCGAAGGCGGAGGGATCGCTAGAACTTCAGGAGCTCAGGTGAAATTAGTTGGAGATGACAGCGGCTTTATAACTGCGGATCAGGTAAAAGGCAGTATTAACCCTTCTGATTCCCACTACTCTAACACCTCTTTAGTTTCTATTGAAAACACTACCAATAAGGGTGGCGGCAAATGTTTTAACATGAATGAGGTTAAAGCAATAGCCAAGGTTTGTGAAGAAAATGATTTAAAATATCACTTGGATGGAGCGAGGCTGTTTAACGCTATTGTTGCTCAAAATGAAGACCCAAAAGATTATGGGAATGCTTTCGATTCAATATCGATATGCTTATCAAAAGGACTCGGAGCCCCGGTTGGATCACTATTACTAGGCACCAAGGATTTCATTGCAAAATCTCATCGCGTGCGTAAAGTTATTGGTGGTGGAATGAGGCAAGCTGGTTATTTAGCTGCAGCAGGTATTTATGCTTTAGACAATAACGTAAATCGGTTGGCAGAAGATCACGCAAGAGCGAAATACATAGCTGAGCAAGTTCAAGGAGCTCCATTTATAGCTGGAACAGTGATGCCAGAAACCAATATC
>JBLIOB010000317.1:0-4905 GCA_047639575.1 Parvicellaceae bacterium | reverse complement strand
TTTAGAGATCGCAAGCCAATTACCTCTTAATTGGTAAATCACCATCTTCTCCGCAATCTCTAAGAATGAGTCTTGTTTCTTTTCCATGTCCGTTATCAAGGTAAATCTACCTAAGAAAATTTAAAATCCAATGCACGCATTGGAAATAAATGGTAATTTCGTGTAAAATTAGAAAAGAATGACTGATAAAATTGTCTTCATAGATGGATGCCGGACACCATTTTTAAAATCTGGGACTGATTATTTCCATAATGATATCATGTCTTATCAACTTGGACAATATGCCATCAAGGGCTTGTTAACCAAAACAGGGATAGATCCAAAAGAGATTGACACTGTTATCATGGGAACCGTAATCTCTAATTTGCAAACATCAAACGTTGCCAGAGAATCAGCGTTGGGTGCCGGAATACCCACCACTACTCCATGTCACACTGTTTCTCAAGCTTGTATATCGGCAAATCAAGCTGTTGCTTCAGGGATTGGAGCAATAAGATCTGGACAAGCAGAGGTCTTTATAGCTGGTGGAGTTGATAATACATCGGACACACCAATTGGTTTTAAAAAGGAAATGCGAAAGAAGCTATTCGCTGCTCAGAAGATTAAAACCATGGGTGACAATTTAAAATTTGTATTCTCATTAAGACCTAGACATTTTTCTCCAGAGCGACCTAAAGTAGCTGAATTTTCAACTAAACGGACAATGGGTCAGGATTGCGATATTCTAGCCGCGAAATATGAGGTAAGCCGAAAAGAGCAAGATGAGTTTTGTCTTAGATCTCATACACTTTCTGAAAAAGCTTGGGAAGAAGGTCATTTAAAAAGTGAAGTAGTTTCTATTTCTCTTCCTCCAAAATTTAAACCTGTCAGCCAAGACAATGGAATACGGGTGTCAACTATTGAAAAACTTGCGAGTTTAAGACCAGCTTTTGATAGAAAGCATGGAACTCTTACTGCTGCTAACTCTTCGTTTCTTACTGACGGAGGATCTGCTGGTTTATTTATGACAGAAACTAAAGCAAAAGAATTAGGTCTAACCCCAAAAGCCGAAATCATTGACTTTTGTTTTACTGGGCAAGAATTGGAAGAAGAGTTACTTCTAGGGCCTGCATTCGCCACAAGTAAAGTATTGCAAAAAGCTGGTTTGGAATTAAAGGACATGGACGTTATTGAATTTCATGAAGCGTTTGCTGGCCAAATCCTAGCCAATACAAAATGTTTAGCCTCCGACACGTTTGCAAAAGAAAAACTTGGAAGAACAGAAGCTGTTGGTAAAATAGATATGGACAAATTCAATTTATGGGGAGGTTCCTTATCTATAGGACATCCTTTTGGTGCTACAGGGTTGAGACTTATTAACACAGCAGCAAACCGTCTTCAACATGAAAAAGGTAAATATGCTTTATTGGCAGCTTGTGCAGCTGGTGCTCATGGTCACGCAATGATTATAAAGAAATACGAAGCTTAAGATGAATAGAGAAGATTTTTTTAGATTAGAAAAAAAGGACGGAATCGCCACAATTTGGCTTCACATCAAGCATGAAAAAATGAATGTAGTTTCTCCTGCACTCATAGAATATTTTGATGATGTCTTTAATGAAATTGCCAATGACGATAGTATTCGTGCTGGTATCGTAATTTCAGATCGACCTGATTTTATAGCAGGAGCGGACATCAAGGCTTTTAAAGCAGAAAAGAAAGGTGACTTTTTGCCATTGCTAGAGCATGGTCATAAAAGTCTAAACGCATTAGAAAACGCAAAAAAACCAGTAATAGCGGCTATTCATGGAACTGCCTACGGACTGGGGACTGAGCTTTCTCTGGCTTGTCATGGCAGGATTTGTTCTGACGATAGAAAGACAAAGTTTGCACTTCCTGAAGTAAAACTAGGGTTACTTCCAGGCGGTGGCGGGACACAGCGTTTACCAAGATTGGTTGGTCTTCAAAAATCTTTAGATATGATGTTGACTGGCAAAAATATATTTGCTCGTCAGGCTAAGCGTATTGGATTAGTAGATGAAATTGTAAATAAAAACAAGCTTCACATTGCGGCAGTTAAACTTGCTGATAAAATCATTAAAAACGGGGGGAAACTAGAACGAAAGAGGAAACGATCACTTATGGATAAGTTCCTTGATGGAACAGGGATCGGTCGAAATTTGGTTTACAAAAAAGCTCGTGAAAAAGTATTTAAGCTTACGCAGGGTAACTATCCAGCTGTTCCAAAAATTATTGATTGCGTAGAATACGGATTGAAAAATGGTCTAGAGAAGGGATATCAGTTTGAACGAGAAGGATTTGAAGAGTTAATGTTAACTCAAGTGTCTAAAGAACTTAGGCAGATCTTTTTTAACATGACTGATAACAAGAAAAACCCTTATCAGGGCAAGTTTGAGTCAATTGACCGAATAGGGATTTTAGGCGCTGGATTTATGGGAGCAGGAATTGCGGAAGTAAGTATCTTGAACCAAATGGATGTTGTATTAAAGGACATTAATCAAGAAGTAATCAGAGATGCTAAAAAGCTGATATGGAAATCCATTAAAAAGAAATTAAAACGAAAACAAATTTCTAAAGTTGAGGCAGATACCATTATTGAAAGAGTTAGAGAGCGATTAGATTATGAAGGGTTTGAACATATAGATCTTGTTGTTGAAGCGGTAGTAGAGAAGATGGATCTTAAAAAGTCCATTATTACTGAATTAGAAAAGCACTGTCCTGAAGACTATATTTTTGCTACAAACACTTCGGCTCTCTCCGTTACAGAAATGGCCAATCATGCTAAAAAACCTGAAAATGTAATTGGCATGCATTATTTCTCTCCAGTTCCAAAAATGCCCTTATTAGAAATTATCAAAACTGAATTCACCTCAGATCGAGCAATTGGTGTGGCTTATGATGTTGGCGTTCGACAAGGGAAAACGTGCATTGTGGTTCAAGATGGACCGGGATTCTACGCTAACCGAATCTTATGCCCATATCTTAATGAGGTGATGTTAATGATAGAGGAAGGTGCCAATCTTGAAGCGTTAGATAAAGCCATGAAAAAGAAAGGCATGCCAGTAGGCCCTGTCGCTTTACTTGATGAAGTTGGAATAGACGTTGGTGCACATGTAATGAGTGGTGACATGATTAAAATAGTTGAATCTAGAGAAGGCGTAACCATAGCTCAAGGATTACCTAAAATGTTTAATAATGGATATTTAGGTAAAAAGAACAAGAAAGGTTTTTACAAGTACGATGGTAAAAATGGAAGACGAAACGGTGCTAACCCGGCTGTTTATGAATTCTTTGGAAATCCACCCAAGAAGGACTTTACGTTCGAAGACATGACATGGAGACCACTACTACTTATGATCAATGAAGCACTTAATTGTTTAGAGGAAAAAATACTCTTCTCTCCTACTGATGGTGATTTAGGAGCAGTATTTGGATTAGGATTCCTTCCTTTTACTGGAGGACCATTTAGATTTATCGATTCCTATGGAGCACAAGAGTTAGTGGATTTGATGAAGTCTTACGAAGATCGCTTCGGACCGAAGTTCAAATCAAGACCTATTTTAAATGAAATGGCTGCAAACAATAATAAATTTCACAAAGTTGAATCCAATACTATTCCGTTAAAATTGGAAGAGATCATTTGAATGGATTATCTTTGCGGCTGAATTAAAAAATTAAAATGAAAAAAACTAACGTACTACTCGTATTAATACTTTTAATTAACGCAGTTATTCTATGGCAAGTTATGTGTCCAAGCTGTGGTGGTCAAAGTAAATGTGATGCACAAACAGAATGCTCAGCTGACGATGCAAAATGTGATCATGCTGACAAAAAGGAATGCTGTAAAGCAAATAAAGAATGCAAACATGGTGATAATGCTTCATGTAAACATGGTGATAACAAAGTATGTTCTCATGGAGGAAATGGAAATGAATTTGTTTGCTACAAAGGAGATAGCACTTGTAAGCCAATTGATTGCGTAGTAATGATGATGATGCATATGCCAGAAGATCATAAAGCCGAGACAATGATTTGGATGAAAGATGAACTTGGATTGACTGACGAGCAAATTGCTACAATGGGAGCAGCAATGTCTGAGCTTAACAGTAAAATGGAAACAGTTCATTCGGATATGGAAACTGCAGTAGATGCTCAAAACGAAGCGTTTAAAGGTATGCTTAGTGAGGAGCAGATCACTAAAGTTGAAGAAATGATCTCTAAACATCATGGGCACCCTGCAACATGTGAGCACCATAAAGGACATCATTCACATGATGTTCCTGCTAATGAAACTGAGTAGTTAACTCATTTATTCCTAAGCCTCTTTTCAACTAATTGTCGAAAAGAGGCTTTTTTATGCTAAGAAACTCTGTTTTTGTTTTTGTAATTAGGCAATATTATTACATTTGCATCCCGAAACAGTTACAGCAACTACTGAATACCAGTAATTATTGTAATTATTGAGTAAAACGGGCCAGTAGCTCAGCTGGATAGAGCACCTCCCTTCTAAGGAGGCGGTCAAAGGTTCGAATCCTTTCTGGCTCACAAGAAAATTAAAGCCTAATCTGCGCAGCAGGTTAGGCTTTTTTAATTAACACCGAGCCAAGCAACGCTTGAGCGAAGGAGTTCAATTAAAAAAGCCGTAAATCGTAAAACGACTTGGCTTTAACTCTGACCTTGGACCCAAAAGGATCACGAAGTAATCCTCAAAGAACTCCCTTAAAAAAACCGTAAATCGTAAAACGATTTAGCTTTAACTCTGACCTTGAACCCAAAAGGATCACGAAGTAATCCTCAATAATTTCCTAATACCTTCTTAAGAGCATTCCCAAAAAAGCCGCAAACAGTAAACTGATTTGGATTTAACCTGGACCTTATCTAAAAAGAAAACGGATATACCTTAAT
>JBLIOB010000316.1:0-4907 GCA_047639575.1 Parvicellaceae bacterium | reverse complement strand
GCAACATCAATAGATTACGGTGTGAACAAATACGTTTGTTCTATGAACGAAAACAGGCTATGGACGGTCTATATTCTTAGAATGATAAATGGGAAACATTACATTGGGTTTACAAGTGATTTAAATATAAGACTTGCCAAACACTATAGCGGAGGAAGCACCTATACTTCAAAAAATCTTCCCTTAGAACTAATTACAACCGTAACTTTTAAGGATAAGTGCAAAGCTTTAGCTTTTGAAAAATATTTAAAGTCTGGCAGCGGTTCTGCTTTCATGCACAAGCGATTTATTTAAGACAATTGAATTTCCCTAGATTTGTCTTAACCATGTTTCAACACTATGAAAATGTTTCAACAGATTCGTGTCATTCTTATTGCTTGTAGTATCTGGACTCTTTTCTTTTCAGGAAATGAAACAGTACACAGTATTGATGGTATATGGAAATCCACGTATGTAAATCCAGAATCAGACTTCCCATATTCCACGAGCGAATTCAATTACAAATTTTCAAATGGAAAATTTGAGATGGAAAAACGCTCCGACTCCGCTTGTTTTTATGTTAAAGGAAGAGGGAAATATAAAATAGTTGATTCGCTTCTCATTCTGTCTTATCAAAAATTTAAGAACAAGGAACAGTTAGATTACACGCATGTAAAAGGAGATACGACTGAAGGTCAAAGAATTTTTATTGTTGATGTTAAGACTAGTGACGATTATTACCACCAGACTTATACTTCTGTAGGTGTTGGTCAATATCATTTCGGCACATGCTTGACTCACGGGGGAACGGAAATTGCCAAATTTGAAAAGAATCAACAATGGGAGATCAATTACATTTCTATAGGTCCACTTAAGAAGGGAATGAGCTACAATCTTCCCATCAAATGTGGCCAAAAAAATCTACATAAAATACAAGTGAACTTGGATAAGGTAATTCCTACATATCACGAACATGATGTAGACACATTGCAAATTTTAAAATGTGAAGGAAACCAATTGATTCTAAAAGAAGTCCCCCCAGCAGTTTTTCTTCCTATGATTAAAGAATGGGTTGAGAATGGCGAAGACATTGATAAATATATTCCAACTTATAATTTTATAAAGAATGAATAAATTCCCCATGTACATATTTAGTCTTCTTGCATTGAACCTTCTTTTTAATGGTTGTGGCCAAAGCTCTCAAGAAAAACTTATTGGCAAATGGAAAAGCATAATATTCGACTATGATCGCGTTGAATACACAAGTAAAGGCGGTACATTCATTAACGTTATTGACACATTAACAATGGAAGTGAGAATTACACAAGATTCTCTAATCTGTTAGACAAATCACGGGCGAGGGAAAATTTTACCATACTTATATCAAAGCACCGATGATTCAATTACGATTTTCTCAATTTCAGATACAGCACCTGCTATTGCATTCCGTATATACGGAGATAGCTTAGAGTTAACCCTTACAAAAGGTCATCATGTAATTTGCAAGAAATTTAAACGTGTTGGACGATGAGTAATTTCTCCTTCTCTACAAAATTCTATGTGCTTCAAAGACGTGACTCGAAGCAAAAGCCAATCTACTGCCGAGTAACTGTAAACAGAAAGAAAGCTGAATTCAATTTGCATAAGCTTATAACAGGAATTATCAGTTTAAGGGACGTTCAAAGAATCAGATTTGGTTCAAACCTCGGTGGAAATCAAGAAAGTGTTGATCAAGCTATGTTTGGCATGCTATCGATTGACCAAGTCATGAAACACGAACCAAGAACTGTATCACCAGAAACAACTATTAAAGCAGTTGCTGAAAAATTAGCAGTCTAAGAATTTCATGCTTTGCCAGTAGTAGATGAATCTAATAATCTAAAGGGTATTGTTACTACTACAGATATGGTTCAGTTTTTAGTTGATCAATATTGATCAACTAATTTTATCGAGGCGATTTGTATATGATTACGTGAAGTATTTAAATGTTCAGCGATTACAAAAACTGACAAAAATCAAGAAAGGATATCTGCCACTTTCCTGCACAATTCACACATGTTATCGTAACTTAACAGACTCAAACGAATAAGCGCAATGAATAAAGAAGAGTTACTAGAGGCGATTGATAAAAAGTATGCGGCTATTGGTCAAGATTCTATGGTTCATCTGGAAGGACTGTTGCATGCAACTCCAATGACCTACTGGGATTACATTCAAACCGATGCGCTTTTGAGCCTTCAAACTCAACGGACTACGCTTCCAGATGAGCAAGTATTCATCATGTATCATCAAATTAATGAGTTATTATTTAAGATGATTCTTTGGGAAATCGAGCAAGTTGCTTTTCACAAAGATTTAACGGTCGAATTCTTTTCATCAAGACTTTATAGAATCAGTCGATACTTTGATATGCTTTCCTCTTCATTTACTGTAATGGGAGATGGAATGGAAGTAGAGCAATACATGAAATTTAGAACTACGCTAGCCCCAGCCAGTGGATTTCAAAGTGCTCAATATAGAATGATTGAATTCTCATCAACAGAATTAATTAATCTTATTGACATAAGGTTCAGGGATACGATAGACAGAGATACCCCATTTGCGCATGCCTATGATCATTTATATTGGCAAGCCGCTGGTAAAAACCATAAAACTGGTGAAAAATCAACATTAATTCAATTGTTCGAAGATCGGTACATGGATGATTTCATTGTATTTATGAAAACTTACAATGAATCAAACTTATGGACGAAATTTAAATCTCTTCCTAAAGAAGCACAAGACAATGTTGAGCTTATCAACGCAATGAGACATTACGATCATACCGTAAACGTTCGTTGGGTGATGGCCCATTACCACGCTGCTGGGAAATATTTGAACAGTGGAAAAAAAGAAGTAGAAGCAACTGGTGGAAGCGATTGGCAAAAATACATGCATCCAAAGTATCAAAAACGAGTATTTTTTCCAGATTTGTGGTCTGAAGAAGAACAGAATAATTGGGGAATTAGTAATTTGGAGTCGATTGAAAAATTGACAACAGCAAATCAGGTTTAAACATGAAAAAATTAGACGAAGAGGACCAAACGCTTTTAGCAGAATTCGAGGCGAAAATTGAAGCAGATGTTAAAATTGAACCAAGAGATTGGATGCCTGAGAAATACAGAGCTCATTTGGTTCGTCAAATGTCTCAGCATGCACATTCTGAAATAATCGGAATGCAACCTGAAGGTAATTGGCTGTCTCGATCACCGAGTTTAAGAGCCAAGAAAATATTGATGGCCAAAATTCAAGATGAAGCGGGGCATGGTCTTTACCTTTATTCTGCAACCGAAACACTAGGAACTAGTAGAGATGAAATAATTAGTGCACTGCATGAAGGCAGAGCAAAATATTCGTCAATCTTCAATTACCCTTCTCTTACTTGGGCCGACATAGGTGCAATTGGGTGGCTTGTTGATGGTGCTGCAATTGTTAATCAGGTATCGTTACAAAGAACATCTTACGGCCCGTACGCTAGAGCGATGGTGAAAATTTGCAAGGAAGAGAGCTTTCATCAACGTCAAGGATATGAAATCATGGTCAACTTGATGAAAGGGACTGATGAGCAAAAAGCAATGGCTCAAGATGCTATCAATAGATGGTGGTGGCCTTCAATTATGATGTTTGGACCTCATGATGCTGACTCTCCTAGATCTGGAATGGCAATGAAGTATAAAATTAAAAGAGAATCAAATGATGAGCTAAGACAAAGGTTCATTGATAGAACTGTTCCTCAGGCAGAAATAATTGGCCTAACGGCACCGGATGAGAAATTAGAACTTCAGGCAGATGGAACTTATAAATGGGGCGAAATCGATTGGGAAGAGTTTAAGAGAGTGGTTAGTGGAAACGGACCATGTAATCGCCAAAGATTAAATCACCACCGTAAAGCTCATGCAGATGGACAGTGGGTCAGAGAAGCAGCAATTGCTTTTCATCAAAAACAATCAAAAAAATTAGAAAAAGCGTAATGGGAAATTCAGACAGTCAAGGACCGTTGTGGGAAGTTTTTGTGCAATCTAAACCAGGATTGGCATTCAAACACGTAGGAAGCGTTCATGCTTATGATAAAAATTCTGCAATCGGTAATGCAAGAGATTTATATACTCGAAGAAATGAAGGATCTATGTTGTGGGTTGTGCTTTCTTCGGAAATAGTAGCAGTTCCTTTAGAGGCTTCCGAAGAATTCTTCGAGCCTAATATGGATAAAATATACAGGCATCCCACTTTTTACGAAGTGCCGGATGGTGTAAAACACATGTAAATGGAGAACTTAATTACATACGCTCTTCGAATAGCGGACAATAGCCTTATACTTTCTCATCGCTTAAGTGAGTACTGCAGTCATGGCCCATATTTAGAAGAAGATTTAGCAATAACTAACGTTGGATTAGATCATTTAGGGCTAGCAGAATCTGTTTTAGATTATGTTGGGACATTAGATTCAAAAGGACGATCTGCTGATGATTTTGCTTTTAAAAGAGCAGAAAATGAGTATTTGAACTGTCAATTAGTTGAACAGCCAAATACAGATTTTGCATACATCATGGTAAGGCAGTTTTTCATGGATGTTTTCAATAAATTGTATTTCACGGAATTATTGAATTCAAAAAATGAATTTTTCACAGGATTAGCCGAGAAATCATTAAAAGAAATTCGTTATCACGAAAGAAGAAGCACGGAGTGGATCATGCGCTTAGGTTTAGGAACAGAAGAAAGTTCTACTAGAGTACAAAAAGCGCTAGAGGACCTTTGGTTGTATACAGATGAGCTTTTCGACATGGATGCTGTTGACACTGACATGTCCAGTTCAGGGATAGGCTGTGATCTTAAAAAGATACAAACGGCTTGGACCGCAAAAGTTGAGGGAATTCTAAGTGAATCTAATC
>JBLIOB010000315.1:0-4910 GCA_047639575.1 Parvicellaceae bacterium | reverse complement strand
TAAACGTAAAGATAACAGAAATCGTATGTATTATTGTACGATAAAACCAAGTTATGACTCAAGTAGCTCAAATAACCTTCAATCCCTTTCAGGAAAACACCTACGTTCTTTTTGACGAAAGCAAAGAATGCGTGATTATTGACCCTGGATGTTACGAAGTCGCAGAACAAGAAGAACTAGTTAAATTCATTGAGGAAAACGAGCTCAAAGTAGTTCGACTTTTACTGACTCACAGCCACATTGATCACGTGCTAGGCAACTATTTTGTTTGCGAACACTTTGGAGTTAAACCCGAATTACATGCGCTTGATTTAGAAACCTTAACGAGCGTTTCTAGCTACGCTCATGTCTATGGTTTTCCCGGATATCAGCCTTCACCGGAGCCAGAAAATTTTATTAAGGAAGGAACTAATGTAGAGTTTGGAAATACATCCCTTGAAGTAAGGTTTGTTCCGGGGCACGCTCCTGGGCATATTGTTTTTATTTGTAACGAAGATAAATTCGTCATTAATGGCGATTGCTTATTCCATGGAAGCATTGGTAGAACAGACCTTCCAGGAGGAGATCATCAGACACTTTTAGATAGTATAAAAAGAGAATTATTTTCACTTCCAGAAGATTATACGGTTTATACAGGGCATGGACAACCTACTTCCGTTGGATTTGAGAAAATGAATAATCCTTTTCTTCAAGGCTAGAGATTTAAAACAATTTCAAACAAAAAACCCTTCCTACCGAAGGTAGAAAGGGTTTTCACAAACAAACAAGGGAAAAAGCTGTATTAGTTTACTTCAACAGCCTCTTCAACTTTATCTTTCACTTCTTTAGCAGCAGTTGCAGTTGCTTCAGCTACGTCTTTCGCTTTGTCTTTTACGAATGGTAGAACGTCTTTCGCTTTCGCTTTTACTTTATCTACTTGTACTTCGAAATCTTCTTTTGTAGAATCTACAGTTTTGAAGAAATCTCCGATTAGATTTTTACCATCTGCATCTTTTTCTTTTCCAAGCTCAACTAGTCTGTCAAACTGTTCTTTCATTTTATCATTTGCTTCAGCAGCAAGACCTAGTCCCGCGTATGCCAATGTTTTTACCATGTTATCCATATTCTTTGTGTTTTAAGTATTGTAATTTATTTACCGTTCGTAACCTCGCGATGAGATCATTTGCAGGCTCATTTATTTCTTAGTTGTCTTTTTCGCAGCAGGCTTTTTAACTGCCGTTTTTTTCTTTGGAGCGGCTTTTGGAGCGGCAGTTTTTGTTTCAGCTCTAGCCAATTTCGCTTCTAATTCTTCAATTTTTTTATTCAATGCATCAATTGCATCATCATCCTTTTTTGATTTCTTTAGAAAATCAAATTTTCCAGATAAATCTTCTTGAACTTTTTTGAGTTTAAGTTCAAAGTCTTCTTTCTTCTCTCCAGTTGATTTGAAAAAATCATCACAGATTCTTTTTCCTTCAGTATCAGAAATTTTTCCTTTTTCAACTAAATCATCAATTGTCTCTTTTAATTTATCTGAGGTTGTAGATGCTAATCCGACTCCTGCGTAAATAAAGTTCTTAAGTAAATCCATTTCTTTTTATTTAATAATGTTAATCTTGTTTGGCTAGGCTATATCAAAACATGAACCAATTTTTAATATTTTATTTAAATAAACTGAACACAAAACCTAAAAACCCTTTAACAGAAAGGATTTTAGACCATGCCATTGCCAAATTTAGGGTGAACTATAACTAACCGAAAAGACCAACCCATGACTTTAATGGCAGTAAGTGGACTAATTCAACTGCCACAGACCACCCTTTATCATGACACGCTAAGCTAATTGTCACGAAAATTCACGCGTTCATCAAATCAACTGAACTAAACCGACACCATTTCGGTAAATTGAATGGAAACAAAGACAAAGAGTCCTATGGAGGACTACGGGAAAAAGCATTGTGATGTGAATTGGGATGAAATGTCTTGGATGAAAAACGGAAGGTATTGCAAAGTCTGCAAAGATAAAGTACTGGATCTATCCACTACAACTGAAGAAGAACAGCAGGCGATTTACGGAAAAGGTTCTTGCGTAATGATTGAAATTACACACCTTGCGGCCACAAATCGAACCAAAAAAATAAAGCAATTTGCTATTGCGTCTTTTTTAATTGTCGGCACTTCCTTATACACCTCCGCATCTGAATTGCCAACTTTAGAGCCAGAGTTTATTCAGCAGATTTCAGACTCCATCACGGTAAAAGGGATTGTTGTTCATAAAGAGGAGCGAGATAAACCTTACAAAGATCTTCACCTAACCTGCACTGTTAAAGACATCGAATATTCTGCATACACTGACGAAAATGGGGAATACACTTTCAGTATACCAGCTAATTCAGGACAAGGAACAATTAAAGTAGCTTCATTTAGAAGTGATAACCATAAAGCATGGAGTTTCAACGCAGAGACAATCGACTTAACCCCGAAACTTAAAAAGACCAAATACATCCCAAGGTTTGTCGGTTCTTTTTAATTCAAGAATGAAGTTTAAGTATCTAATATTTCAGCGTCTTTAACATAGCACTTGTTGAAACTTTATTAATACCCTTAGCAACATAAGGAGTAGAAATTCAGTTCTTTGCCTTCAAACGAATAGCAATGAAATTTTTTACGATCTCCTTATTACTTTTAATGTCCTTTGTTTCTTTTGGACAAGACACAGTTAGCTTCATTAACCATAAAGAGAAAACATTTGACATCATCTTACCAACTTACGGTGAGGTTAAGTTGAAGAATGGCGACAAAATCAAAGGGCTAATCAAAGCAATCTCTAACGATCAAATTGTTATTAATACAATCACTCAAGACGAAGGAACTTTGCGCGAAGCAAAGAAAAACAAGATTCTAACTGATGCAGAAAGAGAAGACATGCTTTACATCTTCAAAAGCGAACACGTAAAAGGTGACGTAAAGTCAATTTCCATCACCAAGAAGAAAAGCACATCAGCTGCTCACGTCAAGAAAATTGGCCTTTACTCTATAATGGGACTTAGTCTTGCGGCCGGAACATTTGGCACCATAACAGCCATCGAATTCAAAGAAATTCCTCACGTAGGTATTGGCGCAGTCGTGATGGTGGGCATCTGCTTTTTCCTTTTAAAGCATTCCTCAGGCAAGAAGCTAGACTTCTACAAGTGGAAGATTAAGTAATCCATTCATTTGTTAGTCCTCGATCCAAAACGATAAATCGTTATAGATTCGCCCCTAAAGGGACAAAGGACCTAATTCGAAGCTTGAAAAACACTTCCCTTTAGGGAACGATTTCAAAGACGTTTCTACGTCTTCGAAATCAAGGGCGTTTTTTCAGGGAAGGTTTAGAGACCGGATCAAACAACTCATTTAGGCCCTTCATCGGTGTACAACGGAAAATCATAGCAAGGAAAAATAGTTCCTGCTAACTCATTTCTAAACCGCTGCATCTTTTTATAAGGCTCCATTTTATCTGTTAGCACTCTCTGTCTGATCTGATTCTTTATCGAAGCCGTTAGATCTTTACGAGCGTCTGCTCCTTTTCCACTCTCCGACATCAGCGCATTTAATCGATCCATTGAGGATGGCTTAACTGCTAGCTTATAATCTTTTGGAGATATGTTTTCTTCGAAAGCCAGACTAACATCTTCACCTTTGAAACCAACGACTAATAAATCATACTTCATGAATTCATTTAGTGTCTCCGTGAATTTTGCTCCATCTCGCTTTATTACTCTTTGATAAGAAGTCATTTCCTTAGGCAGTAAATAAGTCAACACTCGATCAAAGTCAGATTCGTTCGTTAATTCAACAGTCATTTCTTGGTAGGCAATCTTAGCATTCTTGCCATCTAACGTTACATCTACAGAAGTTCTGCTGTCTAGAGAAGCTCTAATCTGGCGATCAATATTCAACCAACCTGGCGTGCCAACTGATGCAACGTATCCTCTTGTTCCAGAAGGCATTTCCGTATCGGCAGGGATACCCAACTGTGCCGCCACTTCCTTGATGTTGAAATTCAACTCTTCATAGTACATCTTCTGATAATTATCCGCCATTCTCTGAACCTCTTGACCATCAATGTCACTAATTTCTTTAACTCCTTCTTGGTATTCTGACCAAAACTTGGCTTGTACTTTTTTAGTGGCTTGCTGCTGAGCTGCTGCTACATTTTTATAATAGTTATTTAGCATTTTCACAGCTTCTGAAGACACTTTTACTCCGCCTAGTTTTTGAGCTGCGAACTTTTTGAACTCAGGACATGTTGCATACACCGTAGACGCCCATTGGCTCGTGTTCAACCGACCACCGGTTAACCCTACCGAATCCACAGTAGTAAGTCCTCCGGCACAAATATACCCAGCAGCCATTTTATCTACTTCACCTAATGTTTTATCAAGATTACTAACATAAATATCCAAAACCTTATCGTCACAAGTTTGATAAATCAACTTCAATCGCTTCTCGAATTCCTTGGTACTGATGTACGTATCTTGAAACTCATCATTCCAAATTGCCTTTATTTTTGCCGGGTCAATTCCATTAATCATCATCCATGTAAATGGAATATCCCAATTAGCTTCAGACTGAGAATACACCCAGTCTCTCATCAATACTCCTGAAGGGTATTTACTTTCCACATGCTGCAAATTATCCCAATATACTCCTTCGCCAATCCAATAATCTTTCCAGTTAATTAAAGTATCCATTCTAATCAATGCAAAAGAATAATACAAACTATCCAACCACTCTTTTGACTTGTTCTTATAGCCTAACCTTTCAACTTCCGCTTCATAACCAGTTGGATAAAAGTCTAAGGAATGAATATCAACGGTAATCAAATCGCTATTGAGCTCTTTTGGGTTTTGCCAATCTATGGCTCCGTCTTCCTGGCGCACACCATC
>JBLIOB010000314.1:0-4918 GCA_047639575.1 Parvicellaceae bacterium | reverse complement strand
CCAAGTTTCCAAGCATTAAAAACTCAGTGTCATGTTTATACGCTTCAGGAATAATCGGATCAAACGTTTCCAATACGTTTAACTCTGTAACTAAAGTATCTCTCGTGTTCATGTCTGTATGGTATTTCCCAGACCAGAAAAAGGACTTTTCGTCTTCTTTAATTTGAAGACCTTCAAGGTTTACACCTCTTTTCTCAAGGTCTGCTAAACAGTCTTTTGGGAAATCTCCTCCAACAACCGAAACCACTCTTGATTCCTTAACGAAGTACGATGCCGCGATTGCGATATATGTACATGCTCCTCCAACAATTTTATCGGTTTTCCCGAAAGGTGTTTCAATTGCGTCAAACGCTAAAGTCCCTATACTCAATAAGCTCATAGTAATTGATCTAAATTTTGCGCAAATATAGTTCGATCCTATTAATCTACCAGCTTTTCGTTACAACTTCGTTGAATTGGCCATACTTCGTTTTTACTTGAAGGATATAGGTGCCAGTTACCGCGGTATTAGCGTTTACTACGTAACTAGAATTATTGATGGCTGATTCTACTATAACAATTCTTCCTTGAATGTCAATGAGTCTAACTGATTCGATTATATCCCCTTGGATCTCCACTTTGATTTGATCTGAGAATGGGTTCGGGTAAACATCTCTTATTACTTCTGTTTCGTTAATCCAATTTGGACCTGCAACATTTGATTTTCTGTTTGACCTTGACGAGTTAAAATCTCCAATTGCCTTAGTTGCATCACATAACGATGGCGTGACAACTTCAATTATATAATCGGCACCAATGGTAGGCACATCGTTATCAGTAAATGTGAAATTTGAGAATGGAACAGAATCAATTGCTTCCCAATTATTAGTTCCTGTAGAGTCTCTTAAGATTCGATAGAACCCGAATGCAAAACCTTCATAGTTATCCCAGATCAAGTTGACTTCGCCACTTGTTCCAACATTTGCAGTTAAGTGAATCGTTTCGTGAAAGCCACCTAAGTCACTTTCATTTCCACAGGTATCCACTACAGAAACTTTATATCGGTAAGAAGTAATACCGGGATCAACTCCGAACGTATTATCAGTGAAGTAACTCAATGAATCATAATCGTTATATCCAATCTGAACATAAGTGCCAGCGATGTTTCGATAGATATTATATCCTTCTACATTTCCTACAACTGGCTTCGTCCAGTTTATTTGGTTAAGGTTATTAGAATCCACCGTAACAACACAAATTTCCTGAACATTAACGATGGAAATTATTAAAACACTATCCAGGTAAGTACAACCATTAGCATCCCCAATCGTCACGGCATAGGTCGTTTGACCCAGACCCACAATACTATCCGTAGTTGCTCCTCCAGTCCATAAATAATTGTACGGCATCGTTCCTCCACTTGGAGCAGCCCATGCAGAGCCTAAAAGCGCTCCACACTCCGTAGCAGTGCTTGAAACAGAGGCGGAAAGTTGACTTGGTTCCACCAAAATAGCATTCGAAATAGCAATACAGCTGTTAGCATCTGTTACTGAAAGCAAATGATTGCCGCTGCAAAGCCCGTTGGCAGAAATTGTTGACTGAGAAAGTGGATCATTCCATAAATAAGAATACGGTCCTGTTCCTCCGGTAACGATGCCATCCAATTGTCCATCGCAAACATTATAACAGCTTGGGTTTACCGTTGACAAAATTCCGGCAATTAATGGATTGGGTTCGCTAATCGAAATTCCTTGTAGTTCTGAACAACCATTAGCATCTGTGACAATTACCTGGTAAAACCCACCACTTAATCCTGATAAGTCCTCACTTGTTTCTCCATTGTAAGACCAACTATAAGTATAGCCTGTTGTTCCACCAGAAGCTGTTAAATCTATCGAGCCATCTGCTGATCCTGCACAAGTCACATCAATTGATGTCATGGATGTTAAAATAGGTGATGGGTCAACTAAGGTTACAGAATCGGTGACCCTGCAACCATTGAAGTCAGTAATTTCAACAGAATAATTTCCGGCAAAAGCATTGGTTAAATCCTCAGCAACAAGACCGCTAGACCAAAAGTACGAATAGGGTGAAGAACCATTGGTAACGGTAAGGTCTGCCCCTCCTGTACCGTTGGTGCAAAGTGGGTGTATCGCACTAATTGAGGAGAGTGGGTAGGGGTCCTCTATGGCCACTGGATCATTTCCAAATGTGAAAACAAAGTCGAAAGATTTCGTAAATGTTGAATTAGAAGACCCTGCCCCAGTGACAGGAAAGGTTAACGTTATAGTTGGATTATCGGTTTGGACGGATAAATCCTGCTGACAGCCAGTAGTATTTCCATTTGAGTCTGATCTTACCACATACGTTCGATCTGCTCCTGAAGAAAAGGTGGTAGAACTTCCGGAAATGATAAAATCCCCATTGCCTAATTCTGTCAAAAAAGTAGGTGTGCTCGATAAATTACCTCCATAACCTTTTGCCCAGGATACTCCAGTATTATATTTATATAGCCCAAAATTTCGATTACCTAATGATTCATCAGCAACAGCCATAGCATATTGCATATCTGAAGTTCGGATTACGTAATTTGCAGTTTCGTTTTGGGAGGATCCCATTGTTAAACTTGAAATGACAACAGGAGTGGTTGGATCGGTAATATCGAGAGTAAAATGCAGCGCATCCGTTTTCAAATTCGGTGCCAGATAACTTCCAACAATAGAAATAGTACCATCTGGGTTTTCAACGGCATGGTTTAGCTCTTCTGCGTTTACCATTCTTATCGACTGATTATTTCCGTTGCTATCTAAAATCCAAAGAATTGATTGACCTGAGGTAGACTTAATCAATCCAATAAGATATCCTCCCGAGGTAATGAAAACATCTTTAAAAACACTGTTTATTTCATATCCACTAGCAAAGACTTCCTTCGCCCATACTACGGCTCCATTGCTGTTATTAATTTTGGACATCATTGGAATAGGGGTAGACGCATTGTTCATCCCATATAAAATTGAAAAATTCCCGTCTGTTCCTGAACCTGCAATTTGAAAATCATCTGAATATCCGGTTGTATAATAAAAGCCATTCACACTGTTTCCATTGGAGTCAATTTTTACTACAATTGGGCTATTGCTGTAATATCCCCCAACGACAAATGAGTTATTATTTTCCTCAACAAAGCCTCTTGGTAGGAAGTTGAACCCTCCATTTAAAGAGGCTGGAGCAGTTCTAGTCCAAGCAGTATCGCCAGCTTGGTTTAACTTTATCATTACCCCATCCGTTCCATTTTGGGAGCTCAGCAGAAAGGAATTTGTGGACGTCCTAAGCGCTTTTTCGGCTTGGTTAAAGTTGTAAATTTTACTGAATGTCTGACCAAATCCGCTGGTTACTGTGAATATAGCAAGCGCTATTAAAAAGAGATTTTTCATAGGTATAAGTACATGATTGCAATAGGATACAAATGTATGAAAGGGTATTCAATAATCCTGATTATTAAGCACTTATGATTTATAGCTGTTTCTTGGTAAAATCACTCCTTTAAGGAGGTCAAACTGTGGTGTCATGGCGCACTTTATTTGAATTTAATTTAATCGGTTTGAATCCTTAATACAGTAATTAAATCGATGAAAATTCTCCGAGATAGTTTGTATATCTAAGAACTTTCAATTAATATTGCCGTCCGTTTGAGGGGAAAGCCTCTCAAATAACCAGAATAAACGCTTCTTTAGCTCAGCTGGTTAGAGCATCTGACTGTTAATCAGAGGGTCCAAGGTTCGAGTCCTTGAAGAAGCGCAAGTCAGAGTAAAGGCTGCCAGAAATGGTGGCCTTTCTTGTTTCTGTGATTGTGACACAATTGTAACGTTTTACACGAATAGGCTGCTTTCTCCCTTAAGGGTTTGGATCACCTTATACGAAAGGGTTTTAATGGTTTACCCTTATTTCTCTTTGCTTGACCGCACTTAAATAAATAGATTAAGACTCGGGAACTAGGTCGTGAATTGGTAATACAGTAGCTTTACTAACAAATAAAACAATCTGACATGAAAAAGAATATTTTATTAATTGGGTTAGCCTTGAGCACTTTATTCGTTAATGCACAAGACAATTTCAAATGGAACGTCAAGGATTCAGTCGAAAAAACAAAATCTCAAATCTATTCCAACACAAAAGAGTTTATAGCTAAGACTTGGAACTCAGCGCAAAATGTTATACAAAATGACGATAAAGATGGAGGGAACATTGTTCTCAAAGGTGCCATAACGAAGAAAGTAACCCACGCGTTGAATGTTTTTACCTACCTCTACAATTACACCATTACTTTCAGAACGAAGGATAATAAATATATGCTAGTTATAGATCCGGTTTATTGTGAGTCAGCTAAGGCTGTTGGTGCAGCATTGTATGATATTCAGAAAATTGAACCGTTTGATGGTGAGTATGTGAAAGACCCAGCCCAAAAGCGCATTGCGACTTTACCAGTAAAAAAAGCTAATCCGATGATGGTTTCACTAAAAGCAGAATTGCAATTAGTAGTTGATCGTTATACGGAATCCATGAAAAAGGTCGAAGAAACTAATGATGATTGGTAGTCAATTCGTTCTTTCCTTTTAAGCAAGGGCATTATTGTTAGGCATTCCATTGCAATATTGAGGGTGAGAAGTAATGCCAAAAATATTACGTAAAAAGCCCATCATTGAACACATTGGTGTTTATTCCAGAGTTGAATTTCTCTGGTTCTGTCGCATTAACCAAATTAAATTCTAAAAACACTATTCCAAACCTCCTCTACGCGACCAATGAGATAAATGTCTTAAACGTTGTTGACTTAGAGTCTTCAATCTGACTCTTCCTAATTACACTAACTACTTCTATTCCGGCTAAGGTTCTTTGTGCTGATTCGAACTCCTTAAACCCTGTTGTTATTCTTATCCTTCGC
>JBLIOB010000313.1:0-4955 GCA_047639575.1 Parvicellaceae bacterium | reverse complement strand
GCAGGCGTTTTACCGAATTCCAATTTCAGAGAAACTGTTATGGGAATCCGGATTTTCATCCTTGCTTCAATAAGTACAATGTGATTTTTATAAAAGGGTACAAACTTTCATTAAAAAAGTTTTACGCTTTGTCAATTGGTGGCTTTAGAACAACTCGTCTTATTCAGTCTTGCCTGTTTCATCGACTTTTTCAATTGGGTTTCCATCTGCATCCAATTCTTCATCACCCCATTCGGTAGCGACTAAGTACGCAACTAGACCAATAAGCAAGAGAAGTAAGAACATCTTTTTGTTCTTGTATAGCGGAATTTTATTTTGCTTTACAACGTCTTTATACCTTGCTTGAAAGCCATTCAAACTTTTATGCTTGTTGACCATTTCGTCCGAAGGCAAGTTCTCGACTTTATCTCTATTTATCTTATACTGCTTCATGTGGCGTGCCCTCCAACAACTTTTTTCAGTTTATCGAGCGCTCTGTATACTCTTATTTTAGCATTTCCCTCTGTTACTCCTAAAACTTCTCCTATTTCCTTAAAAGACATTCTATCAAAAAATCTAAGCTCCACCAGTTGAGATACTGGTAAAGGCAATTCAGCTAGACATTTAATGACTAACTCCTGTCTATCAACCTCATCACCTTCTTTAATCTCGTCCATTAAAGTTATAACATCGGTTTCCATTATCTCAACAGTTGTCATTTTTTTCGAATTCCTATAATGCATATTCACCTCATTTGAGGCAATCCGATACAGCCAAGAAGAAAATGGCCAACCTCGGTCTTGATACTTTTTAATGTTCAACAAGGCTTTAAGAAAAACTTTTGAAGCAATGTCTTCGGCTGTGAATTCATCTCTTACCTTTTTGAAAATGAAAATAAAGATTTGTTTATAGTAGAATTCATACAAAGGAGCAAACCTAGCAGGGTTCGTTTTAGCCGCTGCAATGAGAACATTCTCATTCGGTAAACGATTGCTAGATTTACTTCCTCCCACTTAAAAGTGTATTTAATTCTTTAGGTACAATGCAAAGATTTTGGAAAGGTACAATTTCAAGCGAAAAGAATTTTCTAAGGCCTTAAAATGTTATTGATTCTTTTGTTTTACGAGATAAATTCCTCCGTACATAATACCGCCTCCTAAGGTGGCAATTAAAACGAAACTTGAAATCCGATAGCTATTCAACTCTTGTGTTCCGTATTCAAATATGAACGAGAAAATTGGGATTAGAATCATAGATATTGCCAGAAGTACGGTCACGTAGGCGATCCCTCTTTGAACTTTTAAAAGAATTTTATAATGAACAGAATTAACCAGTTCCTCTTCTTCTCTTTCTCTCATTTTTCTGACGTACGCTTTCATGCGCTCTTTTTTCTCGTCTTGTACTCTTTTCTCAATCGCATCAGCCATTTCCATGGCTGTGAGTTTACGAGTGTCATTTTTATGGGAATTTAATAACGACTGATATGAATCTTTAATTTGAATAAACTTTGCCTGTGCCTTGGCACTGGGATTATGGTCTGGATGGTATTTAAGTGCTTGTTTACGATATGCTTTCTTAATTTCAAGTTCAGTTGCACCTGGGCTGACTTCTAATATTTTATAGTGTTTAAGCACACTTCAATTTACAACTTTTAACAAACACCGTTTTCAGAACAAACTATTCACTTAAAATAGCGTCTATTATGTGTCTGCATCTGCACAAAATTAAAAATCAATTTATATGGATGTCGCATAAACAAGGAATTAAAAGCATTTATTTTTATCTTGCAGGTAATGAAGAAGTTCATATTTTTTCTAGTTATTTCGTTCATCTCTAGTTCAACTGTCTTTTCTTATGGACAGCAAGAATTAGCTGGTTATAAGTTTATTGAAAACAAAGGGCAATGGGAAGACCAAGTTGAGTATAGGGCTGACCTTAGATGTGGGCATCTGTACTTACAAAATGACGGGATTCTTTTTAACCTAATTGACGGTGAACAAATGAATCGTTACGTTCAATCACACTATGATAAATCATTACCGAAAAACACTAAACCTATGCGTTATCACGCCTATAAAGTGAATTTCGTTGGAATGAATGAAAACTACAATATTTCAAGTTCTTCAAAAACACCAGAATACTATAATTACTTTCTTTCAAGTGATCGTTCAAAATGGGCATCTAAAGCACATGGATATCACCGAGTTCGATATGAAAATCTATATAATGGAATAGACATGCAGTTTTATTCTAAGATTTTCAATCTGAAATACGACTTTATTGTTCAGGCGAATGCAGACCCAAGTCAAATTCAATTAGACTACGAAGGGGCAAATTCGGTAGCTATTAAGAATAACAAACTACATGTATACACGGATGTAAATCACATTATTGAAGATGAACCTTATGCATACCAATTAGTAAATGGTGTCAAGACGAAAGTTGCTTGTAAATATGTCTTAAAAGAAAACTCGGTATCATTTGAATTTCCTGACGGGTACGATACTTCGTTAGAATTAATAATTGATCCGACTCTAATCTTCTCCACCTATTCTGGGTCGATATCAGACAATTTTGGATACTCTGCCACTTTCGATTCAAAAGGATTTTTATATTCAGCTAGTTCATCTTTTGGAACCACATACCCTACTACTCTTGGCGCATATGACGTTACTCACAATGGCGGAGCTGGTCTTGGGTTGGGAATTGACATAGCCATATCGAAATTTGACACTTCTGGAACATTTTTAATTTATTCAACCTACGTTGGAGGAAGCAGTGATGAACTACCTCACAGTTTAATAGTCAACACGCTAGATGAGTTATTTATTCTAGGTACAACAAGTTCATTTGATTATCCGGTATCAGTAGGTGCATATGACACCGTTTTCAATGGAGGCCCTGCTCTTAGTTTGATGAGCGGATTAGGCGCAAATTATCCTAATGGTGTAGACATTATTGCAACTAACCTATCCTCAGACGGTGCTACCTTATTGGCATCCACTTTCATTGGGGGAACAGGTAACGATGGATTAAACTTTACGAGCGTTACTTGTCCATTGAACGTATTGAAATATAATTATGCTGATGAAGTCCGTGGAGAAATTGACATTGACGCAAACAACAACATTTACATTGTAAGTTGCACCATGTCAACTGATTTCCCTATTGTAGGAAGCCCTTTTCAGCCTACTTATGGAGGAGGGCCAATAGATGGGGTAGTCATAAAGCTAGACAATTCTTTACAAAATGTTATTTGGAGTAGCTATTTTGGGGGAGAAAAATCAGACGCTGGATATTCACTCGCGCTTGACTCAAATGAAGATCTATATATCACAGGAGGAACTGATTCAGATTCGCTTAGAACTACGAATGGGGTATTGGACACTGCTTTTCTAGGTGGAAGAAGTGATGGCTTTATTGCTCACATTGCGGCTGATGGATCTCAAATTTTCAATGCCAGCTATATTGGATCTCCCACTTACGATCAATCTTATTTTGTAGAAGTTGACAGGTACAATAATGTTTATTTGCTTGGACAAACGGAAGTTCAAGATTCAACTTTTATCCACAATGCTGCATACAGTGATTTAGGTAGTGGGCAATTTGTAAGTAAACTAACTCCACAACTTGATTCATTAATCTACTCTACCGTTTTTGGAAATGGGTTAGGAATTAGTATCTCACCAACAGCATTTCTAGTTGATTTATGTAACAAAATCTATCTATCAGGATGGGGAGGAAGCACGAATGCCTTTAACACATGTAACCTGGCCGTCACAACTACTGGAATGCCTACCACGTTTGATGCATTCCAATCCACAACAGACGGAAGTGATCATTATATAATGGTATTAGAAGATGATGCATCTAACATAGTATATGGATCATTTTTTGGTGGTCCAACGGCTGCAGAACATGTAGATGGAGGTACTAGTCGGTTTGACAGAAAAGGAAAAGTTTATCAAGCCATGTGCGCTGGGTGTGGTGGAAATTCTGATATGCCAATAAGCCCAGGTGCCGTTTCGCCAACTAATAACAGTACGAACTGTAATCTAGGTGTATTCAAAATGGACTTTAATATTCCTGCTGTGGTTGCAGATTTCGATACACCACCTTTAGGATGTTCTCCATTCACTTATACTTTTAATAATACCAGTTTATCGCAAAATTTCACGACTTATCAATGGGATTTTGGAGATGGGTCAGGTTTTTCAACAGTTGAAAACCCTACTTACACGTACACTGGAGCAGGTACTTTTGTAATTACACTTATCGTTTCAGACACCGCAACTTGTAATTTCGGTGATACGATTTCAAAAGACATTACAATCCTTGGAGACACCACTTATTCTTTAGTTGACATACAAATTTGTCCTGGGTCAGTTGAACAAATTGGATTATCTCCTAGCCCTGACACAACGATAAGTTATATATGGGTTACTGGATTAAGTACGTTAACGGATACGACCGCATCAAACCCATTTGCTACGCCTGCCGTAACCACAACTTATACGCTTCTTGTTACTAACGGAATTTGCACTGACACGGTCTTTCAAACAATCGTTGTAGACGTGCCATTACTTACCGTATCAAATGACACAACGCTCTGCGATGGTATTACTTCTGTTACTTTAACGGCTAATTCATTTGGAACATCCACTGAATATCATTGGTCTTCTTCAATTGGTTTTCTTGACACATTAAATCCTGATTTAACGTCAGATTCACTTGTTGTATCCCCTACTGTTCCAACCATGTATTACGTTATGATTAATAATAATGGCTGTACTTTGTATGATAGTATCTATGTGGACTTGGCCTCATCTCAAATGCTATTATCTCCTACTCAGTTTATTTGTGAAGGCGATGTAATTACCATTAGCGTTACCAACTTAAACCCAAGCGATACCTTACTTTACGATTGGAGTAATGATCTTGACATTATTAGCGGAGATAGCACAGATGTAATTACT
>JBLIOB010000312.1:0-4968 GCA_047639575.1 Parvicellaceae bacterium | reverse complement strand
CAATATTACTATTAAATTATGTTAGTCAGAAAACTCAAGTGCCAAACCTGTGGTGCATCTAAGGTCAACGATATAGTTACTGGATACATTTATTGCGACTATTGTGCTCACTTCATGGGATTCGATTTTCAAAAAATGGGCGAAGAAGCAACTAATGTCTTTGACTACACCTACTTCGCAGAACATGGGAAGTGGCCTGATAAAGTTCAAGAATACACGGATATTTGTCAAAAAATGGGTCCTGCTGTGGCAGAAGAGAATGCTGAAGCCTTTACAGAGCTTTCGGTTGCGATGCACGAATTAGAAATGGACTTATTCCCGGATCGATTTGCGCCTAAAATGAAAATTGCAAACTACCGTCAAGATTATATGACCTTTTTTCAAAAATTTACAGAGGATCGAGTTGCTGATGGATTTTTTGAGAAAAACCGAGTTATTCAAGAGCAACTTAATGCCTTATTAGCAAACGTCACCACAGTAATGGTCGATCATAAGCCCAATCTGCAATATGATGAGCATTTAGAAGCTTATTTTGATGCAGTCAGTGTATATAGCAGAAAATGTTCTGATGAAAATATGAAGTATCCTTCGATGGAACTTTACCCTGAAAAAGTTGACGCGTCATATGCTGATTTAATGCAAAAGCAGATGATAAATGCTTACACCGGACTTCTTGATGCGGACACATTTAAAAAAGTAATGCAGTATCTAGGTTTACATGAAGAATTTGAAGATTTAGCTCCTCCAGCAACTGATATTCATGATTGCGGGGGTTGCGGGGTCGACATGAAAGTTCCAGAAGGATCAGAAAAAATGATTTGTGAATACTGCGGCAATTTAAATCTTATTAAATCCGGCTGTATCTCATGTATGAATTGTGGTGGAGAAATGACACCAGATGATGCTCAGGTCAAAAACGAATGTTCCTACTGTGGATCTCAAAATAAAATAGTTCAATTTGGCTAATTGAACTCTTTGTGTCGTACTCCATTTAAATCCCAATCAATTACCATTCCTTCGGCTGTCTTAGCAGCACCACCTGTACCGTATAGCTTTTGCACTAAATACAGACAAGCGTCAAAAGATTTAGCTCCACCTACGGAGGTTATGAACTTACCATCTCTAATAAACGACACATCATTATGCACGTTTACTTGAGGAAAGGAGCTTCTCAATGCTTCTTGATCTCCAGGGAATGTTGTCACTTCTAAACCGTCAACTAAACCAGATTTAACCAAGGGAAATGCTCCATCACACAAGGAAATCACATATTCAGCTTTTCCTCCTAAATCTCTAATCATACTAAGTAAGGAATCATTTTCTAGAGCTGCGTCTAAATGATCTTCGGCTGCTGGAATTACAAATACGTCAAAATCAGGTAAAGAATCATGGGCATAATTAAAATCCGGAATTATCGAAAGACCCTCAAATGATTTAATAACTAAATCGTTTTGTGAGATCGTGTATACATTCATTCCATTTTCACACCTATACTGAGTATGTTGGAATATATCCATTGGCGCTGTGAGCTCTGTATTAAAAACACCATCAGACACTAATATGGCTACTTGTAATGCCCTTTCAGGACACTTATCCTCTAACACCTCAGAAACTGGAGGTATTGAACTATCATTCACGCCAGCAGGTTGTGAGCAGGAAACAATTAAAACGATCAGTACAATCCAACTATGCTTCAAGGATTCCATTAATGTTTGGTTTAAAATACAATTCACTTTTCATGACCTTACCATCTTCTCTGTAAATAGGCTTTCCATCTGCATCTAGCTTACTCATGTTACTTCGTTGAATTTCTTCGAATACTTCTGATATCTTATGCTGCAATCCATGTTTTAAAATAGTACCACAGAGAATATAAAGCTGATCACCTAAAGCATCTGCTATCTC
This sequence comes from Parvicellaceae bacterium, assembly GCA_047639575.1. GTDB lineage: Bacteria > Bacteroidota > Bacteroidia > Flavobacteriales_D > Parvicellaceae > JBLIOB01. Next base: position 3,063 of record JBLIOB010000312.1, on the reverse strand, counting down.
TACCATATCACCATCCTTTGCAGCTTCAAGGTATTCTTCGTTTTCTTCTTGCATCAGCCTGTGCCGAAGCAAATAGTCTGACTCTGACAATTGAGCGGTTAACGAATAGTTGTTTTCAATACCAAAAGCGGTATGAAAATCTTCTACATGTCCGATTGTTTCTGACAAGCTTAAGCCCTTAATAGTAGTGTCTTCCATAACTTATAATGATTAAAAAAATAAAGATATACTGAATACTAAATTCGGAACGTTAAATTGGTTAACAATTTTTAACATGAGATCATTACTTTTGAACAATTATAATAAGCAATTTTAACATTTATAAGTAAACTATAGACGGAAATGGAGCAAGGAGATTCACCAATTAGACCAGCGGAAACGCTGCGAAGTGCAGCAACAGAGGCATCAACCTCAGAAGGCGGAGCGCCAGACATACATGCTTTAAATGCTAAAATTCAACAGGAAAGTGCATTCTTAGACCTACTTGTTTTGGAAATGAACAAGGTTATTATTGGGCAAAAGCACATGATAGATAGCTTACTGATTGCGCTTTTATCTGATGGACATATTTTATTAGAAGGTGTACCCGGTCTTGCGAAGACTCTAGCCATTAACACGTTAGCAACCGCCATAGATGGTGAGTTTAGTAGAATCCAATTTACTCCCGATCTGCTTCCCGCGGATTTAATTGGAACGATGATCTATAATCAAAAGAAGGAAGAGTTTACGGTTAAAAAAGGACCAATATTTGCCAACTTTATACTGGCAGATGAAATTAACAGAGCCCCAGCAAAAGTTCAAAGTGCATTATTAGAGGCAATGCAGGAGCGACAAATTACACTTGCTGACAAAACGCATAAACTTCCTAAACCATTTTTAGTACTTGCAACTCAAAACCCAATCGAACAAGAAGGTACTTACCCGTTACCTGAAGCTCAAGTTGATCGATTCATGCTAAAAGTGGTTCTAACCTACCCGACTAAAGAAGAAGAAAAAATTATTATTCGGAACAACATCTCACCAGGAGGCTTCCCCACCGCAAATAAAGTACTGAAGCCTGAACAAATTATTAAGGCCAGAGAGCTAGTAAGAGAAATTTATTTAGACGAGAAAATTGAGCAGTATATTGTAGACATAGTTCAATGTACCAGAACCCCTGAAGAATACGGACTTGAGAATCTCGGACCATTAATTGAATTTGGAGGGTCTCCTCGAGCCAGCATTAGCTTGGCTATCGCATCAAAGTCTTATGCCTTTATGCAAAGAAGAGGATATGTTATACCTGAAGATGTGAGAGCTGTTTGCCGTGATGTTTTAAGACATCGGATTGGGCTATCATATGAGGCAGAAGCGGAAAATGTGAAAGTGGAAACTATCATCAATACAATCTTAAACCGTATAGACGTACCTTAATTATAATCTTCAAATGGACGCAAAAGCATTGCTGAAGAAGGTTAGATTAATCGAACTAAAGACAAAAGGACTTTCTTCACAGATATTTTCTGGTGAGTACCACTCCGCTTTCAAGGGACGTGGAATGGCTTTTAGCGAGGTTCGCGAGTATGCGCCTGGTGATGAGATCAGAACTATAGACTGGAACGTTACGGCACGCTTTAATCATCCTTACGTAAAGGTTTTTCATGAGGAAAGAGAAATGACGGTTATGCTCATGATTGACATTTCAGGATCAGCAAGCTTCGGAACAAAATCTCAACTCAAAAGAGAATTAATAGCTGAAATTGCAGCCGTTATTTCATTTTCCGCAATTCAGAACAATGATAAAATCGGTGTAATTCTATTTGCAGAGAAACCAGAGCTCTACATCCCTCCTAAGAAAGGGAAGAAGCACATTTTAAGAATCATTAGAGAATTAATTGAATTCAAACCTCAAACTACGGGTACTGATATTGCAGCTACTTTGGACTATTTTAATAACATGGTTAAAAAGAGAAGCATCGCCTTTGTGATTAGCGACTTCCTTGATAACTCTTTTGAAGAAAAGTTAAAGATTACGGCAAAAAAACATGATTTAGTAGCAATACAAATTGCGGATAGTGCGGAATACAAGCTGCCCAAGGTGGGTTGGATCCAAATTGAAGATCTTGAGTCGAATAAACGTAAGTGGGTTTACACTAATTCGTCTCGAGTCAGAAAAAGATATAGCAAACAAGCGCATGAGCATGACAAATATTTAAAAGATGTTTTTCGAAAATCAGGAGTTGATTACGCTAAAATTTCTACAGGAGAATCCTATGTTAAACCCTTAATGAACCTATTCGCCAATAGATGATTAGGTGGTTCTATATATTGCTTATTTTTTGTTTACCGATAATCTCGGTAGCTCAATCTCGATTACACGTAGCTCCAGATAAAGACAGTGCGGAAATAGCTGATCCAATTGACATCCAAATAAAACTTACTTACTCAGCCAGCATTGGCGAAATAAATTGGCCAGTATTTGCCGTTGATAGTTCAATTGGCGGCAATTTTGAGATTTGGAAAACCGGTGAAATAATAAAAAAAAGTAATCTCAACCAAAACAATTCAGAAATATCAATTACTCAAACCTTAACTGTAGCTACCTATAAACAAGGCTTTATTCCCTTTCTTCCAATATCAATTTTGGTAGGGACTGACAGTATTGTATCTAATGCATTTCTAATAACGGTTGGACAAATTAAAGTGGATACAACTGAGGCATTTAATGACATTAAACCAATAATGCAGGATCCATTGACCTTTTGGGAATCTGTTAGCATATGGATTGGAGAATATTGGTGGGCGGTGGCTATATTAGTTGTAGGAATAATAATTGGGCTTTATTTCATTCTTCGCAAACGCAAACCAAAACTCGTTCCTCCAACTCCAACTCTCCCTATTTATGATCGTTACCAATTAGCGCTTAATCAGATATTAGAAAAGGAGCTTTGGAAAAAAGGAGATGTAAAAGGACACTACCTTGCATTAACTGACTTAACTAGATCTTATTTTCATGAAAGATTCGGGGTTTCAACTTTTGAAAAAACTACATCAGAAATATTATCTGACATCAAAAGCCTTCCT
>JBLIOB010000311.1:0-5030 GCA_047639575.1 Parvicellaceae bacterium | reverse complement strand
TATGATAAACCAAAAAATCTACCAGATTATGATCTTTAATAGATTTCATGAAAGATTGATGAATAACGTTGTTTTGAAGGTTCATGATGTCAAACATCAGCATCACTTTCTTCTGATCCAGCTTGCTGTTTTCCGACACGAAATACCCTTTGCCTGGTACAGAAACTAATATGTTTTTTCTTTTTAATTCGTTATACGATTTCTCAGCTGTTTTACGAGCAATATTTAAGCCATCGCTAATTTCATTAATGGAGGGTAATTGTGATCCAGGTTTAATTAAATCAGACCTAATTGCCTTGATAATACTGTCCTGAATCTGAACATAGATCGGCTTAGGTGAATTCTCATTTATATGAATTAGTCCGGACATTCTAATTTCTATTAGTGCATTAAGATATTTGGTTTTATGCTATTTAGCAAATAATTGATTCAAGTCATCAAAAGCTTTAAATTCTAATGCATTCCCTGAAGGGTCCAAGAAAAACATTGTTGACTGCTCTCCCGCCTGTCCTTTGAATCTGGTGTAAGGCTCAATAATAAACTGAATCCCTTTAAATATAAGCTTTTCTGACAAGTCGCTCCAAGCTTTTTGATCTAGGATAACACCAAAGTGTGGAACAGGTACGTTCTTTCCGTCAACTAAATTAGCTTCTTGAACTTCAGTTTTTTCTTTGTAATGAATTACCAATTGATGGCCGAAACAGTTGAAATCTACCCAATAAGTGTCACTTCTACCTTCTTTAAACCCCAATACATCTTTGTAGAAAGTTCTACATTCCTCTAAATTTGATACAGGAATAGCTAAATGAAATGGTCTTAAAGTGTTACTCATCGAAGTTTAGTTACTTCACATCTTCTTCCACTTGGATGCTCAGGAGTAATAACCATTACCGAATAATAATCAGATTCACCAGATATGATTGTGCAAAATAATCCCTTCCCAACAAATGATTGATTCCGTTTACTTGTAGTTTTCTTAAGCGTCAATATATATTCGCAATCCCCAGTCCATTCAATTTTGAATTTATGTTTTTTGCCAGACAAATGGTACCGCTCTATTTGATAGTTCCTTTTTCGTTTAATATGAATTTCATCTCCTTCTGGAGCGATCATTACGTATTTTCCTTTGTGATAGCCAGCACAATTTAATTTCTGAATTTCCGTCTGAGAATAACCGGTAAGGCAAAATAAGATTAGAATTAAGGAGATATATTTCATTCTTTAAAAACTTCCCCAGTTACAACTAGTCTCTTACTCCTTGGGAAGGAATTTGCAACTACGGTTACTGACTTTACTTGCTTTCCGATTAAATTAGAAGTGTCTAAAGTTACTTTTATTTTGGCTTGACCTCCAGGGGGAATTGCGGTTTTCGGAAATTCAGCTTTGTAACAATCGCATTTGGATACAACCCGTTCAATAATTAAATCCTTGTTTCCAGAGTTGTTAATGATAAACTCATGTGTTACAGTTGCTCCTTGAGTAAGTTTTCCAAAATCAAATAACTCTTGGCCACAACTTATTTCTGAAAATGTAGAATCTCGTTTGGCTTGTGTAATACTTTGGACTTCAATTTTTCTTTCTAATCCAGCAGCTCGAGAGTAGACAGAGTTTTTTTGGTCATTCACATTGTCTGATACTAGGTTACTTGCCGTATACTCTCCGAAAGGAATTTTATTAAAAGAAAGCGTTCCTCCATTTTCCGCTGTAGCATCTAAATAATCGACAAATTCACCAGTTCCATATTCCCGCAAGTAGTTCATTAAACTGGTAATTCTTCTGCCAGTTAACTTCACGTTATAGTCTGTCTTTGCCAAAGGAGATGCGAACCCTTTGATGGTGATTTCAATGTTTTGCCCTTTCGCTAACTCACCCAATAACAAACCAGTAAACAGGGACAAATCACTTACTCCTTTATCCACATAGTCCGCAAAAAAGTCTTCAATATCCAGTTCAGCATCAATCTTTTTTTCGTCTTTAAGCCCTTTCCCATATTCTTCTTTATACTTGGGAATGAGCTTATGATAGTCACCATATGTAGTCAAGTAATTTAGTTTGGTTACCGTATCCGTTGTTCTAGGGTTTGGACAATCATTATGAAAGAACAAAGTGACTGGGAGGTATTTGTTCAAATCGTCCAATGTCTTAATTACAATCTCATCCGATTTCTCTTCTTCAGTTGGAATTTTTACTCTCCAAATATCGTTGCAACAAGTTGGTCCTTTAAAAAAATATGATCCTATTCGATTAGAGGTCATATAGCCCTCTCCGCTGTCATCAATAGAGAAATAGAAATCGTTCCAAGAAGTGTTAATAGGTTGCCCCATGTTTTGTGGATCTCCAAGTAAATTAAGTTCCCCTTCAGATTTGAATACGTCAAAACCTCCTAAGTTTCGGTGCCATTTAGAACTGAAATAAAGCGTCTTTTTAGCTGCGGAATAAAATGGAGTTACTTCATCATCTGGAGAATTAACTTTTCGGCCAAGGTTAATTGCTATTCCAGTTTTTGTATCACCAGTAAGTTCAGTGTAATAGAGATCTAACTTTCCTCTTCCTCCAGGTCGGTCGGAACTGAATAATAGAAATTCTTTACCGTCTATCTCCGTAAATGAAGGCTGCGTAGAAATAGATCCATCGTTTATTCCGCCTTCTAATTTCTTAGGGTCAGACCATTTTCCTTTTTTATATTCAGATAAGTATATGGAACCTTTAAAATCAATTCCAGCTTGCACAAAATAGAAACGTTCTCCATCAGTACTGAACGTTCCAGAAGCCGTATTGAAGGTGGGCTTATTTACTTTGGAACTTATCGTTTTATCTGTAGCCCAAGTTTCTCCATAAGGTGTAGCATTGTATATTTTAACAGAATAATCTACATCGAGCATTTGTAAATTCGGTCCAACTTCTTCACTTCGTAAAGACGAAAAGAAAAGTTGGTTATGTTTAACCACTGGAGAGAATTCCCAATTGGTGGTATTTACTCCTTCGCCTAAATTGGTCACTGTTACCCCTTCAACGCTATCTTTAATTGCCCGCAGAGCCCAACTTGTTGATACTCCCTCATGTTTGGCTCTCAGGTACTCGTAAGATTTCTTGTTCTTCTTTAATAAAGATTTTGATTTTTTCCAAGATTTTATAGCTATACGATAATCTTGATTATGCTTTTGCATTTCAGATAACCAAAACAGACCGATTGGATAAATACGTCCTCTATCCTTCTCGTAAATCTTTTGATAATAATAAGCTGCTTTAGGATGATTGTTGTAATGTCTTAAAGACTCGGCATATTTGAAAAGAAGGTGGATGTCTACAGAATCAACTGCAACTGCTTTTGCGTATTCGAGAGACGCACTATACCAATCTCCATCGTCTACATAATTATCTCCAATTTCCGTTAGTTTTTTCACCGTTTGGGCTCCAACGGAAGATCCTATTGATAATATGATTGCAATAATTATAATTCTCATTACATGTAGTCTCTGCAAATTCTCCTTTGGACAATTTCAGGGTTGTATATTTTCAAAATGTAAATTAAAGCAAACTCTAACGCTCCGCGACCATTACTAGCTGGTTTCAAAGAAGACAAATTAACGTCATAACTAAGTCCAAATTTCCAGTTATCATAATCCAATCCAGCCATAATGTAACCTGCATCTTTATTTCTGTAATAAATTCCACCGTAGACTGCGCGGTAGACTCCCCGCATATCTTGTAAAGTATATCGAACTTTAGATCCGAATAGAATTTCTTTATAAGTTCCCTGACCCATTATTTGAAAACTTGGTAGCGCATCAATTTTATCGGTTACCATAATATCAGCTCCTCCATGAAATACCCACCTTGTGTCTAACTTGATAGCGTCTTCATTAAAGAAACTTTGCTTAGGGCTAGTTAAGTTGAAAAGACTAAATCCGCCATTAAATTTTTTGTCTTCGTCAACTTCGTACGACCCATAAATTCCGGCAGCGAGATTGAAATAAGTTCTACTTTCTCTTTGAAAACTTTCATTGTTGGATAATGCTGCGTCATAGGTCCATCCATTATATTGATTGTCAAATCTCAAATCAGTATAGTCAATACTTCTGTTAGCAACACCAGGCATGATTGCTCCTGTCAGTACAAAACTAGAATCTGAATTCATGTATTTAGAATAAGCTAAAGACCAATTTATCATGAAGGTATTAAACCTTGAATCACCAGCTCTATCTTGGTTAATCTGAATCCCAGTATGGAAGTTTTTACCTTCAAAAAAATCGTTGACATCTGCAGCAACACTAAACGTAGTGTATGGAACCGTTACAGATTTCCATTGGTGCCTGTGGTTTCCAACGAACCTATAGTCTCCATCAAATTGACCAGCAGTTGCTGGATTAAGATTTAATGGAGTCATGTCAAAAAGAGAGTAGTGCAAGTCTTGCGCAACTATTGAGCAAGTAAATAAGCTTGCAAAAATTAAAGTTGATATTTTGGCTTTACTGATCACTATCTGATTAATGTAATATTTCCTTTTTCGAAATAAGTTTCGTCATCTATACAGATGATATCTAAATAGTAGACATAGACAGCAGGATCTCCAGCTCTTCCTTTAAAAGTGCCGTCCCAGCCCTGAGACTGATCTTTGGTCTCAAAAACAAGCTCGCCCCATCTGTTGTAGATTCTAAAAACTAATTCTTTGATATTGTTCCCTCTAACCCTTACAAAATCATTATTGCCATTTGCATCTGGAGTAAAAGCGTTCGGTACATATACATCTGGTTGCCCACAAATAAGTTCTGCAACCGTAACAGTTACAGTGTCACTTTTTGTGCAAGCTCCATCCGTAATAACTACATAGTAAGTAGTGGTTGCATCTGGACTAGCTATAGGATTCTGACTAGTTGGATTATCCAAAGTACCTGGAGGCGTCCAAGTATAAGTGTATCCGCCTGGAGTAACATGTAACCCGACAGATACATTTTCCGGTATCGTATCAAAGTCAGCCCACGCGTTTACTGCACTTGTAGAAAGATTAGAAACAGTAATTAATACGGAAT
>JBLIOB010000310.1:0-5056 GCA_047639575.1 Parvicellaceae bacterium | reverse complement strand
TTAAGAATATCGTTTCTGCTTTGAATTCTTCGGCTACTTTTGATAAGTCATTTTGGATTGATGAGAAAAATGGGAACCACTATTATGTTGGAGTCACCTATCCTGAATACATGATTAATGAAGAGCATGTATTAGAAAATGTAAATGTAGCGAGCGCAACTCATGACAAGCCTGTGCCATTTAGGAACTTTTCTAAAATAACGGAGTCTACTAATCCGGTAGAAATTAACCATTACAACCTTCAGCGAGAATTTAATGTGTATAGTAATTTTGCGGGATCTGATATTGGCGCGTATTCTGATGAAATTCAAAAAAGGATTGACAACATGGTTTTTCCAAAAGGATATAAAGTGAATTTCCAAGGAGAGATTGCAACGATGAAAACGTCCTTTGGAGACCTTGGCCTTGGACTCGTGTTAGCGCTTGCATTCGCATTCTTAATTATAATGCCTCTTTTCAGGTCATTTAGACAACCACTAATTATTCTATTAACCTTTCCACTTGGGATTACCGGAGTTGCTTTGTTGATGTGGATTACAGATACCAACTTAAACATCCAGTCCATCATGGGAATTATAATGATGGTTGGAATCTCGGTTTCATATGGGAATATATTAATGGATCGAATTAACCGTTTGGTAGAAGAAGGAGTAGCTAAAAGAGAAGCGATCCTATCTGGAGCGTCCGATAGATTCAGACCTGTTTTAATGACAGCAGCAACCACTATTTTTGGGTTGTTACCTACTGCTTTAGCAACCAGTCCAGGTACAGAAGCAAACGTACCTTTGGCCATTGCAGTAATTGGAGGTACGTTCATGTCAACATTATTGACCTTGTATGTTGTTCCTATTTTATATTTAATGATCGCTAAAACAAAGCACATCCAAAAATGAAAACTATGAGAATTTATATATTCATTAGTGTTGTTGCCGTGTCTCTTGGTTTGATTTCATGCGATGCAAAAGATGAGTTAACTAATGCATCAGCTGGATCTCAGCAGATTGAAGAGAGTGGATTTATTCAGTCGGTTGAAGTAGTTAAATTAGAGCAGCGATCTTTTGTTGCCGAATTGTTGATCAGTGGAACTGCTAAACCAAATCAGCAGGTGATAGTCTATGCGATGGAAAGCGGATATGTAAAGTCTATTAAGAAAGAGATTGGAGATCAGGTGAAAAAAGGAGAGTTGATTGCGGTGTTATCTAATCCTGAAGTTGCGAGATTATATGAGCAAAAGAAAGTGCAAATGGACGTGAATAAATCAACTTATGAACGTTTGAAATCTACTTATGATAAGACTCCATCGATCACTCCAAAACAAATTTTAGAAGAAGCAGAAGCTAATTATTTAAAGCTTAAGGCTGAGGTCGGTGCGGTTTCTGATCGATTAGGGTTTTTAAGTATCAGGGCTCCTTTTGCAGGGGTAATTACTAAAAAGTTGGTAGATAATGGAGCTTTGGTTCAAAGCGGATTAACAGAAAATAATCCGCAAGGAATTGTTGAAATACAGGAAACGAGTATTATTAGATTAACGATGCCTTTACCTGAATCAGATGTGGCTTCTGTAAAACCAGGTATGAATACAACAGTGCTTTTCCCTGAACTACCAGGAGAATCATTTAACGCTGTGGTAAGCAGAACAGCAGGAGCTTTAGACCCAGCTTCAAAAACGATGCAAGTAGAAATTGACTTGGATAACGCAGAAGGTCTTATAAAACCTGGGATGTATGCAAGGATCAAAATGCAAGTTAGCAGTCAGAAAGGTGTGCTGTCGCTTCCGGTTACTGCTCAATGGATCTATCAAAACCAGCCGTTTATTCTAGTTGTAAATAATAACATTGTAGAAAGAATTCCACTTCGTAAAGGTCTGGCGAACAAGGATTATTTTGAAGTCTTGAATGGTGAGTTAGCGGCCGAAAGTTTGATTATAACTCAAGGCAAAGGCTTGGTCAGACCTGGTCAAGAAGTAAAACCTGTATTAAGTGCGAAATAATGAATAAGCGGTTTATGTACATACTGTTATTCGTTTGTGGAGTATTTACTTCATTAAACTTAAGTGCTCAAGATTCTGTTCAAGCTATTGATTTGGAAACTGCTTTGAAGCTAGGCGGAGCGAATAATTTAACAGTGCAAAAGTACGTGAAGCTTCAACAGCTTGAAATGGCCAATTATAAAGTAGCCAAGGAATGGTGGCTTCCAGATTTTTACGCTGGAACTACGGTTCACCAGCTGTGGGGAAATGCAATGAACGGAAACGGTGCTATTTTTCAAGATGTTAATCGACAGAATTTTTGGGCAGGAGTTGGAATAAATGCTACGTGGGACTTTGGAAATGGAATTTTTAAAACCAATGCGGCAGATCTTAAAGTTAAAGCAGCAGAGTTCAAGAACGTTTCCGAGAAGAATAGTGCACTATTGGAAATTATAGATAATTATTATGATTTTATTGCCGCCCAGCTTTACTACAGTGCGTATCAAAAATTGTCTTGGCAAGCAGATTCAATTGCAGTTCAAATTGGCGTACAAGTGCAAGCGGAACTTACTTATGAATCTAATTGGCTCATGGCCAAGAGCAATGCAAAACATATTGAAGTTCAAATGCTTCAAGCGCAGAGTACGTATAATGATAAGTCAGCTGCACTAATCAGATTATTGAATCTTGACCCTCGTTTAAAGTTGGTCGGGACGGATACGATTTTAGCTCCATTAACTTTAACAGATAGCACAACTGAAACAAATTTTGAAACGGCATATCAAAAAAGTCCTGAAATTCAAGGGTTGGATTTACTGATGCAATCTCTTCATGAAGAAAAGAAGACGACTACAACTGGATTATATCTGCCTGAGCTAAGAGTTGGTACATACGGCTCTATGTTTGGAGATGTCTTTTCTCCTATAAATCCGACAAGCGAAATAAATGCGGCTTTAATTTGGAGATTACCCGTAGGACGAATGAAAAATGGAGGCGAAAAACAACAGTTTGATGCAAGAATCGCGCTTAAAGAAACCGAAATATTGACGTCAAAAGCAGAAATAAATGAAGAGTTGGTTCGATCAAAGAGCCGAATAGAAACATTTAAAAAGCAAGCAAGAGTGGCCTTAGAGGGGAGCGAATTTGCAGAGAGAGCATTGAAACAAAGTATTGACCGACAAAACGAGTTTACAGTAGTTCCATTAGAAATATTACAAATTCAAGAAATGTATATCACCTCTCGATTGGACTATTTAAAGGCGGTAGCTGGCCATAATAAAGCACAATACTCGTATCACGTTGCGGCAGGAAACAATCTATAAACAGATGCACATTACATTATTAGAAAATTTGAAGCTTGAATTCAGCAGTACATTTTTAATAATGCTCTTATTCTCATCCTGTGGTCAAGGACAGAATAACGTTAAATCTACTCCAGCAGAAAAAATTGATGAGCAGGAGATTGTTCATCAGTTCACCAACGAATTAATCAACGAAAGTAGCCCGTACTTACTTCAACATGCACACAACCCGGTTAATTGGCATCCGTGGGGTGATAAAGCATTGAAAAAGGCTAAAGACGAAAATAAAATGCTCATTATAAGTGTTGGATATGCTGCCTGTCATTGGTGCCATGTAATGGAACATGAGAGTTTTGAAGATACCGCTGTAGCTAAACTCATGAACGAACATTTTGTAGCTATTAAAGTAGATCGAGAAGAAAGACCAGATGTTGACCAAATATACATGACAGCTGCGCAGTTAATGACTGGTCGAGGAGGTTGGCCATTAAATGCATTGGCGCTAGCCGATGGTAAACCGTTTTATGCAGGAACATACTATCCTAAAAAAGACTGGGTAGAGATTCTAGAATATTTTGTAAAAATTAAAGGAACTACCCCTGAGCTGATAACACAGCAAGCTGAGAAAGTGTCAATGGGGATAGAATCATCGGAAAATATTCTTTTAAATACAAGTGAATCATCATACTCGATGACGGATTTAAAAGCTGGTGTCAGCAAATGGATTCCGAACTATGATCCTATACTAGGAGGAGGAAATCGTGCTCCAAAATTTCCCATGCCCTCAATGTGGGAGTATATGCTACATTATAGCCAAATCAGTGCCAATGATGAAGCTTTTGATGCGGTAAAAACCACCCTTGATAAAATGGCTTTTGGCGGGATATACGATCATGTAGGAGGTGGGTTTGCTCGGTACTCAACAGATAAGTACTGGCATGTTCCTCACTTTGAAAAAATGCTCTACGATAATGGTCAGTTAGTTAGTCTTTATGCGCATGCTTGGCAGGCAACTAAGAATCCCCTATATGAGAAAGTGGTTCACGAAATATTAAATTTTACGGCTCGAGAAATGACTTCTGAAGAAGGCGGCTTTTATTCTTCGCTTGATGCAGACAGTGATGGTGAAGAAGGGAAGTTTTACGTCTGGACTAAGAAGGAAATTGATCAAGCGCTAGGGAGTGAGTCGGCAATGTTCAACGATTATTATAACGTTTCTGCTGTTGGGAATTGGGAGCATGGTAAAAACATCTTGTTTCGAAAGATCGAGGATGTGAAAATTGCAAAAAAGTATAAACTCTCTGTCTCCGATTTCGTAGCTCAAATAGAGAAAGGAAAGCAAATTCTTTTAAAAGAAAGAGCAAACAGAATTCGACCAGGATTAGATGATAAAGTATTGACCTCATGGAATGCGTTAATGTTAAAAGGTTATACTGACGCGTATCGAGCTTTTGGTAATGAAAAGTATTTAAAAGCTGCGAAAAAGAACGCTTCATTTTTAATTAAAAATGCATTCAAGAAAGATGGTGGTCTTAATAGAAATTACAAAGATGGAAAGTCTTCAATACACGCGTTTTTAGATGATTACGCACTTGTTGCTTCTGCGTTTATTAATTTGTATCAAGCTACTTTTGAAGAGAAGTGGCTGAATAAAGCAAATGAACTAACAGCCTATGCTGTTGATCATTTCGCAGATGAAAAGTCTGGAATGTTCTTCTACACGCATGACGAACATTCGAATTTAATTTCTAGAAAAATGGAAGTCGCGGATAACGTCATTCCGGCT
>JBLIOB010000309.1:0-5058 GCA_047639575.1 Parvicellaceae bacterium | reverse complement strand
GGGCTTAATGTAAATGTTCCTCTTGTGATCCATTTACAAGCCAATGACACTATTAACGGGCTGGTAATTTCCGCATCAAAAGTTCTGCCTAATCGGTTGATACCGTTAGCTTCACCAGTAATTGAATAAGTATCATCCATAATTCCACTTAATCCATTGGTAATCCAGTCCGTATTTTCACCAGCAATCCACTCTCTATTTCTGAGGGATTCCCAAGTAGCGAAATCATTATTTGGAGCGGTTACTTTTCCGTTATTAATGTTGATCGTATAATTAATATTACCGTCAGCATTTCTGCCATTATTCGTAATGATTTTCTCGCCTTCAACTTTATAATCATCTACAAAGTATCCGCTTGGAATGATAGTGAATTCAGCCAAAGAATCTTTATACATTCCAGTAGCAATAATGGTTATCATTCCTTTACGTTCCCGACCTAGCCAATCAGTGGTTCCAGAGCCAAAATCTATTGTAAGTGTTTTTGGGAAAGTAGTATCTGGAAATGCGGGAGTAACAGTTACAGTTGGCGTTCCATATATATCCTTAACACCGCTTGCTTTTCCTTCTAGATTTTCCTCTTTCAAAATGTCTTCTGACACTTTCTGAACATCATTAAAACCCCCTTCAATAATTGAAACGTCAATGGCTGTGGTGGTATCTCTGTTTAGTTTCCTTTTTTTACAAGAACCTAAAGACAGTAGAATGGATACGGCTAATAAACTGAGGAATAATCTCTTCATAAATATGTTTTATGGCGGCTATAAGATGAGAGCAGCAAAGATACATTTTCTTTTGGTTTGAAAATGAAGCAGTTGTCAATATTTTTGAGCATTTGATTGACTCGGGAAACAAAAAAGCAGATGAGAATGTCCGGTAGCTTCTCCGTTAAGCCTCGGTCAAATTAAGTGCTAAACTCAATTCATCTAATTGATCTTCTGATACTGGTGATGGCGCATCAATCATCACATCTCTTCCAGAGTTATTCTTCGGGAAAGCAATGAAATCTCTAATACTATCTTGGCCTCCAAACAAAGAACAAAGTCTATCAAATCCAAAGGCAATTCCACCGTGAGGAGGAGCACCATATTCGAAAGCATCCATTAAGAATCCAAATTGAGCCAAGGCTTCTTCTTTAGTAAATCCTAGTAGATCAAACATTCTTGATTGTAAAGCTCTGTCGTGAATACGAATTGAACCTCCACCTACTTCTACTCCGTTAATCGCTAAATCATACGCATTCGCTCTAACAGCTCCTGGGTTGTCTTCCATTCCGTCTAAATCTTCTGGCTTAGGTGAAGTAAATGGATGATGCATTGCATGGAATCGTTGAGAATCTTCATCCCATTCTAACAGTGGGAAGTCTAATACCCATAGTGGAGCAAATACGTTTGGATCTCTCAACCCAAGTTCATTCCCCATGTGGATTCTTAATTCTCCCATTTGCTTTCTAGTCGCATCTAAGTCTCCTGAAAGCACTAATATTAAATCTCCTTTTTCAGCTCCAGCTGATGAAGCCCAAGAAGCTAAATCTTCTTGTGAATAAAACTTGTCTACACTTGACTTGAAAGTACCGTCTTCGTTATATTTCACGTACACCAACCCTTTGGCTCCAATCTGTGGTCTTCGCACCCAATCAGTTAATTTATCTAATTGCTTTCTAGAATATTCTGCAGATCCTTTTGCAACTATTCCCAATACAATTTCAGATTGATCGAACACATTAAAGCCTTTGTTCTGAGTTACGTCATTCAATGAATTGAACTCCATTCCAAAACGAATATCTGGTTTGTCAGAACCATAGGTTTCCATGGCCTTATCATAAGTCATTCGAGGAAAACCTTCTGTGAACGTGACTCCTCTCACTTTATCAAAAAGATGTTTTACTAAACCTTCGAACGTGTTTAATACATCTTCTTGCTCAACAAACGCCATTTCGCAATCAATCTGCGTGAATTCTGGTTGACGATCTGCTCTTAAATCTTCATCTCTAAAACATCTTACAATCTGATAATAGCGATCGTAACCGCTAACCATCAGTAACTGCTTAAACGTTTGAGGTGATTGTGGAAGTGCATAGAATTGTCCTGGATTCATTCTACTTGGTACTACAAAATCTCTTGCCCCTTCTGGAGTTGATTTGATCAAATATGGAGTCTCAACTTCCATGAATTCGATGCTATCCAAATACATTCTAGTGTGTAAAGACATCTTGTGTCTTAACTCTAAGTTCTTTCGAGGCTGATTTCTTCTAAGGTCTAGATACCTGTATTGCATTCTAATTTCTTCACCACCATCTGTATCATCTTCAATTGTGAACGGAGGAGTTTTAGCTGCATTCAACACTTCTAAATTCGTCACATTTATTTCAATGTCACCAGTTGCCATTTTATCGTTCTTACTAGATCTTTCGATAACGTTTCCAGTTACCTTGATCACGAATTCTCGACCCAACTTTCTAGCCTGTTCACAGATACTAGCATTCACATCCATATTAAATGCCAACTGCGTAATTCCGTATCGATCTCGAAGATCAACGAATGTCATTCCGCCAAGGTCACGAGCTTTTTGTACCCAGCCACTTAATGTCACTTCTTTCCCTAAATCTTCTATCCTTAATTCTCCGTTGGTGTGTGATCTATGCATGTTGTTCTTAATTGGACTGCGAAATTAAGGATTTGATTCCTTTTCCCCTCATGAACACAATAAAAGAAATCGACTCCTCAAAATCAAGCACTTACACTAACTTTTAGTAAATTGTAACGTATCTTAGATACACGCCAAACCATTTACACCTATTTCTCCATGAAAAAGCTTCTGCTTTTCTTGTTTTTCACTTTGTCTTTTTGTGCTTTAAAAAGTCAGACTACTGCTATTCCTGACAATAGGCTGGAAGTATCTTTATTGTGGGCTGGTTTAGATAATGCATTGGATGGAAGTGTTCTTACGAGCGCAATTGACACTCTTAAATATTTTAATTGTTCCAACAATGACATCTTTGATATGACCGGCATTGAAGACTTCATTGCTTTGGAAACTCTAATCTGTGGGTATAATCAATTTACCAATTTAGATTTATCCAATAGTCCAAACTTAAAAGTCCTGGACTGCAGTTGGAATTGGGACTATTCTTTAAATTTAAATCTTACCCAAAACCTTCAGCTAGAACATTTGGACATATATGGCTGCAGATACCTCACTGTTTTAGACTTGACTGCAAATACCCAACTTAAATATTTAGATTGTGGTTATACGAGAAGATATTCGCTTGATATAAGTCAAAACACTTTACTTGAAACTTTAAAGTGTGGAGATTATCAAATGTACATTCCGTCATTAAATTTGTCAGCTCATACTAACCTTAAATACCTCGACTGTTCAACAAATGCTCTTTATGGAAACTTAAACATTAGTCAAAATAATTTGCTTGAAGAGTTCTTATGTTACACCTGTAATATTCCATCTCTAGACGTTTCTCACATGTCGAATCTTAATAATTTGCAAGCACAATTCAATAAAATAGACTCTTTAGACCTTACCTTAAATGCTTTATTAACCAATGTTAATGTTAAATCCAATCTGTTAGAATACTTAGATATTTCAAATGGAAATAACGTGGCCATTGCTTTGTACAGAAGTTCTTCAAATCCCAGTTTATTCTGTGCGCAGGTCGACAATGCATCTTATTCTACGACCAATTGGACAGATGTTGATCCAATCTTAAGTTTTTCTGACGATTGCCTTTGTGGTCCAGTAGACCTTAACATCAATCAATATTCTAATATCATGTGTGCTGACAGTGGTTATGCCGTAGCCAGCACTGTAATGGGAACTGCACCAATTTTATACGAATGGAATACTTCTCCTGTTACGAATGATTCTGTTGCATTTTTCGACTCTTCAGGCCTGTATACCGTTACTGTAACTGATTCACTTGGCTGCGTAAGAAAACGGCAAATCTTTGTTAATGGCCCTACTGCTTCAAGTGGATTTGATCTTCTAACTTACATGTTCCCTGTAGGATTGTATTTCCCTGGACAAACCTCCATACTGCGCGTTACAGCTAAAAACACTGCTTGCGACCCGATTTCAGGACAGCTATTTTTGGTGTTAGATTCGTTGGTCCAGTTTGACAGTGCTAGTATATCTCCAGATATTATAAATGGAGACACTTTAATATGGAATTTCAATAACATTATCTGTGATTCGAACGCAATGATTCCAATCGTATATTCCACCATTGACACAACCTTGAATACTGGTGACGTAGTCTGCTATCAATTATGGATAAGCCCCATTTCAGGCGATATTGACTCGACCAATAACCAACAGTCTCTCTGTGTTCCGATTGGAAACTCCTATGACCCGAACGACAAACAAGTTTTCCCTGCCGGAACCTGCGATGCAGGCAACGTTCTCAACAATCAACTGCTTACTTATACTGTGAGATTTCAAAACACAGGTTCTGCTCCCGCCATAGACGTTTATATTTTGGACACTGTGGCCGATGCTTTGGATTTAAACTCATTTAGTATAGTTGGACAAAGTCATCCTGGTTTGATCACGGAGTTGCTTGAGGACAGTGTTTTAAGATTTCGGTTTGATAATATCATGTTATCAGACAGTCTATCAAATGAACCTGAAAGTCATGGGTATATTACCTACCAATTATTACCTGATTCCAACCTAGCTCATGGGACCTATATAGAAAACAGCGCAAGTATTTATTTTGATTTCAACCCACCGATTCACACAAATGCAGTTCACAATACGGTAGTTGATAGTTTGCCGATTATTGTTTCTTTTTTTTCAGATGTTAATTGTGATTCCTATCTATGGGAAGGAACTAGCTATGGTTCGAGTGGGGTCTATCAAAAAGTCTTCACTTCCAGTGGGGGATGCGATAGTACGGCATCATTGAACCTAACAATTAACTATTCATCAATTGGTTCTTCCGGTTTAAGTATTTGTGACAGCCTTGTTTCGCCAAGTGGTATTTACACTTATTATACCACAGGAATCTATCAAGACACAATTATTAATACAGTTGGCTGTGATAGT
>JBLIOB010000308.1:0-5104 GCA_047639575.1 Parvicellaceae bacterium | reverse complement strand
ATACTTTAAAATGTTGCTGCCCTTTACTTGCTATTTGAGGCAAGTGTGAAATACATATTAACTGAAGCCCTGAAGAAATACGGGCTAATAAATCCGCCATCTTATTTGCTACTTCTCCCGATACTCCCGTATCTATCTCATCAAATATGATAGTTGGAATTGATGTACCCTCACTTAATATCACTTTTAAACTCAACATAATTCGTCCAAGTTCTCCACCTGAGGCAGACTTATCAATCGGTAAAAAACTTCCACCTTTATTCAACTTAACCAAAGTGGAAATATCATCAACACCTAAAGGACCAGGGTTGTCTGATTTAGAGAGCTCAAATTTAAAAGTAGCATGTTCCATCGATAACTGAGCCACAAGATCTTTTAAGTCCATCGCTAATTCATCTGCAACGCTTTTTCTTTTTACAGATAAGGCTTCACCGCAATCAAGTAATAATGTCAATGCTTCGTTAAGGTGGTTTTTTGCTTTCTCAATATCTTGATCTAAAGAATCGGCTAATTTTAGTTTACGCTCTAACTCAGCTTTTATTAAAGCTAATTCTTCCGTAGTGGTAAGATGGTGCTTAAACAATAAACGGTTAATATCATTGACAGATTCAGACACCACCTTAACCCTTCCTGGATCATGCTGGAGGTCGTTTGATTTTATTTCGAAATCTCCCGACAAGTCTTCTAACTCAAGTATTGCGCTATTCAAACGTTCAGAAAGCGGATGGAAGTGTTGACTTATTGCTGCCAACTTTTGAGCAATTGCTTTTACATTGGCCAATTTAGTGAGAACTGCGTCCTCCCCAGACAATTCTTCATTCAGCTCTATTGCTAAACCTTTTAATTCTTCAGAGTTGCTTAGTAGCTCTAGCTCCGTCTCTAGTTCTATTAAATTAATTCCTTCAATCTTGATTTCATCAATTTCATTGAATTGAAACTGAATATAATCGTAATCAGATTTTGACTTCTGATCAGCTTGTTCCAGATCTTTCAGCTTAGTTTTAGCTAGCTGCCATACTTCGAATTGGCTCTGGTACTTTTCAAGCAAAGGGGAAGACTTAGCGTAACTATCAACTATTGACAATTGAAATTCACTTTTCTGAATCAACAAAGTTTGATGTTGACTATGAATGTCAATCAGCTTAGAGGTAAGTGATTTCAGTTGCGATAAATTTACCGGTGTATCATTTATAAAAGCTCTAGACTTCCCAGATTTATTGATTTCTCTTCTTAAAACGGTCTCTGTTTCAAAATCCAAATCATGAGATGTAAAAAAGTTTGTAAACTTATTAGCGTCTAACAGGAAGGATGCTTCAACCACGCATTTGCGATCTTTGTCTCTTAACGCATTAGTATCTACTCGCTCACCTAGAACCATGCCCAGAGCACCGAGCATGATAGACTTTCCAGAACCAGTTTCACCGGTTATAGCAGTAAACCCATTGGAAAATGAGAGATCGAGCTCATCGATGAGCGCGTAATTTGAAACTTTTAGTTGAGTAAGCACGAAACAAAGTTAAAACTAAACTTTGAAGAAATATCTACTTGCCAACCTTATTATAGGACGACATATTAACAGCGTTTGTTTCCTTAACAACAGCCTTAAATCGACTTATTTGAGCGGGAGTAGCTTCTTTAAATATATTAACTAACTCATCAACTTTGGCTGTAAAGAATAATTGTTGATTAATTGTATTGGCTCTAACTCGATGAACTTTTCGAATTTCTTCCAATGAAGAAACAATCATATTAATTCCCTCATCTTTTTTATCATAAACAATATCGAATCCCTTTCTATGATAATTATACATACACTTTCTTAGCGGCTTAAAGGCACTTTGAAGTACGTTCTCTACCAAATGGAATCTATTATTTCGATCAGAATCCGTTTTCCATCCTTTAGCAGCGCTTGTGCTAGCGTTGGTAACAATTTGTCTTGCCTTTAAGTAATATTTCGTACCACCCTCTAGCGCAAATGTATCGTAGTCATATCCCAACATCATGAAAGCATAGAATGCTAAAACTGAAGTTAAATTACTAGTATGTCTATCTGGAGTAAAAATTAGTGCCGTATTCCGCGCATAACTAATATCGAAATCAACATCTTTATATTTGAATAAGGGAGAAAGATAATTACTATTAAATACGGGTCTAGAACATTGAATCTGAATTGAACCTCTATAGTTTCCTGTACTAACTTCTTCATCTAAGGTTATCAATACGCTACAGTCAATTCGCTCATCATCGCTGATGACATCTTGAGACCACTTCGTATTGTTCATGAAGTTTAAAACTTCTGTCTGTAGACTCGCAATAATTTCTGTATTTGCTGAATTTCCAGTCAGTTTGGGTGCCACCACCTGAACCTGACAATTTAACTCACTGGACAAAGCCGAACAACTAATAAGGAGACTCAGTGCTATTAAAACTGATCTAGAAATGTTTAATAAGTTCATGTACAACGTCTTTTGCAACTTCTTGCTTTGACTTTAACTCAAAGTTAGTCATTTTATTGTCCTTACCTATAATAGTAATTTTGTTAGAATCGTGCTGAAACCCAGCCCCTGTATCATTCAAAGAATTATAGACAATAAAATCCAAATTCTTTTTGACAATTTTAGCTTTAGCATTGTCAATTCCATTTTCAGTCTCCATTGCAAAGCCAACAAGTACTTGCCCTTTTTTAGAAGCTCCCATTGTTTTAAGGATGTCTTCTGTTCTACTTAGAGGAATAGACAAATCATCGTCTGACTTTTTCATTTTCTGTTTTGCAACTTGGCTTGGAGTGTAATCAGCTACTGCTGCAGCCATAATAACGGCATCAACATTAGGAAATTGATCCATACACGCTTGATACATTTCTTTTGCGGACTCAATTTTTATACAATTTATAGACGGATGTGCATCTAAATTTGTTGGTCCGGATACTAACGTCACATCGGCTCCCAAATCATAAGCGGCTCTTGCAATAGCATATCCCATTTTACCAGAACTTCTGTTGCTAATGAACCTAACAGGATCAATTGCTTCGATTGTGGGCCCGGCCGTAACAAGAATGGATTTGCCCTCAAGCGGCAACCCTCTTTTTAATGATGATTCTAGGAATGAAATTATTTCTTCTGGTTCCGCTAGCCTGCCTTTACCTGTCAAACCACTTGCTAATTCTCCTACTCCTGGTTCGATGATATGATTCCCTCTAGAAATGAGAATGTCCAAATTATCTTTAGTTGACCCATGCTTAAACATGTCTAAATCCATTGCCGGAGCAACGAAAACAGGACACCTTGCAGAAAGATAAACGGCTAATAATAGCGAATCCGCTTCACCGTTGGACATTTTAGAAATAGTGTTTGCTGTGGCAGGAGCAACTAGAATCAAATCAGCCCAGATTCCAAGATCTACGTGATTATTCCAAACACCTTGATCATAATCTTTGGCAAAGTCAGTCAGTACAGGCTCTTTAGAAAGCGTACCGAGTGTTAAAGGAGTAATAAATTCCTTCGCTGCCTCAGTCATAATAACTTTAACTGAAGCCCCAGATTTAATTAGTAAACGTATGATTTGTGCAGCTTTATAAGCTGCTATGCTACCCGTAACGCAAAGAACTACATTCTTATCGCGAAGCATTGGTACAATTTATTCTGCTGAATCAGTATCAGGATTTCTGTTATAGATCTGTTCTGCTAAGAATTCTTGAACAGCTATAGCTACGGGCTTAGGAAGTCTCTCGTAAAATCTGGAGATTTCAATTTGCTCTCTATTTTCAAAAATCTCTTCCAAGTTATCTGAAGTAGAAGCAAATTCAGCCAACTTAGAAGTTAGCTCTTCTTTCATCCCGTCATTGATTTGATTCGCTCTTTTAGAGATTGTCACCAATCCTTCATAAAGATTTCCCAATTGAGATTCAATTTCACTAATGTCTCTAGTGATTGTCGTCTTCTCGGCTACTACGTTTTTATAGCTCATAATTACTTATTTGATTTTAACCGTTCTAATTCTTTAACTGCAGAATTATACATGGTTTCAGCTTCTTTTAATTCAATGCTTTCTGGAAAAGCGTCTGCAAATTTATGATAAGATTTAATAGTTTCTGCATAACGCTCCTGTTTTTTCTTTTCTACGCTGTTTTCTGCATACTTAAAATTAGACTTTACGATGTAATGTAAGATGTCTTCTTTAAACCTAATGTCCGGGTAATCTACCAATACATTTTTCAGTGCAAACGCAGAAGCCTTATACTGCTCCATCTGAAAATACAGCTTAGCACTTTCTACCGCTTTCAATTCCAACTTAAGACGCATCGTCTTTATAATTGCGTTACAAGTATCTTGTTTAGTTGTATTCGGATATCTGTTTAAAAATAATTGAAGCTCATCGATAGCTTTAGTCGTTTCTGATTGGTCTAGCGCAACTTCAGGTGAATTCATCACACTGCACATAGCACCGAGAAATGCACATTCTTCAGCTCTTGGGCTTCCGGGATACGTCTTTACGAAACTTTTAAAGTAATAGCCTGCAACATAAAATTCCTGAGCGCAATAGTTTGTTTGTGAGTAATAGTAAAATACGTCTTCGCCTTTAGCCGTCAATCTATAGATAGATAACATCTCTTCGAACAAAGGAAGTGCTTTGGTGCATTCACCTTCAGCATAATACTCCTTCGCTTTTTCAAACTTATAAACGTAGTCATTGCTTTTAAGCACTTTACTGTATTCAGAACATCCAGTTAAAAGGAACGCTCCCAAAAAAATTAAAACTAAATTTCGCATTGGCGGCAAAGATAATTGAATTAGTTACATCTACTAACATTGATACGGAGGTTTCAAACGAAGTATTTTTAATAAAATTATACCGCTTGAAATTAGTATTGGACCTATTTAACAATTTTTATCAAAACATTGATTTCAATCTATCCATTGTGAATAAATATTAATAACGTTATACTATTAACCGATAGATTAGTTTATTTTTGCGGCAAAATTAACCCATTCGTCCACTGTTTTGGGCGTGTTAGATTTTTAATAATGGATATTTTCGAAAGAATAAAGAACAACAGAGGCCCACTAGGAATGCATGCGAAAGTATCTCATGGATATTACATGTT
>JBLIOB010000307.1:0-5117 GCA_047639575.1 Parvicellaceae bacterium | reverse complement strand
CCCCATCTAGATCTAATATTAGGATTTTAGCTGCCATCTTTATTGAACATAACGTAGGAATAAAGTCAATATTGACTTTATTCCCTATATATGTTATTGTGCAACTAAGATACTGAATCCAAAGGACTTACTATAGTGCCTATATGGCTCGTAGATACTTGAGTATATATTTCGGTTGTTTTAACACTGCTATGTCCTAGTAGCGCTTGAATGTACCTCAAATCGGTGCCTGCTTCTAATAAATGTGTGGCAAAGCTGTGCCGCAGCATGTGAGGAGTAACATGCTGTGATAAACCTGCTTTTATTGCGGCATTCTTAATTATCTGTCTAACACTTCCAGTGCTGTATTTGGCACCTGGTGGACCTTCGAATAAATAGAAGACGGGTTTATGCTTTGCCAAATACTGCTTCAAATCTGCCAAGAATGTTGAACTTAAAATCGTAATTCGATCTTTTTTCCCCTTGCCTCCATTAATACGAACGGTCATTCTAGCTACGTCTATGTCTGTTAGTTCCATATTAATTAGCTCCTGCCGCCTTAACCCCGATGAATATAAAAGACTTGCAATGCAACGATGTTTAATGTTATTGGTGCCGTTAATCAAGGCAATCACATCGCTTTTACTTATCGGCTTAGGTAGCTTTTTCTCCTTAATCGGGCGATCAATAGAATAAAATCGATTCGGCATGTTCATCACGATCTCATAATAGAACTTGATGCTGTTCAGCATCTGATTGATGTACGAAGTAGAGATATTGCTAACCGAAAGCTCATGTAAATAGGAGTTGATGTCTAGTTCAGAGATCGCTAGTAAATCTTTATCTGCGAAACGATTCATGAATTTATCGAAACAAGAGATATAAGTATTGGCGGTGTTCATCGCATATCGCTTTTGTTCTAACTTGGCTAAGTACTCTTCTGGGCAATACCGATGGCTATTCGATATTCGGTTGCGGTAATGGTCTAGATTGATGGAGTTGTTTGTTGAATTCACTGTGTGTTTTTGAAAAAAGTGAGATCCGTTTAGCCACGCAATACCTCTAAATGAATCGAATAGTATAGACACGTTCTCCTTCTTGTTGGGTAAATAATACATGGAGTATTTAGTACTCCATTTAGAGCTTGGAAATGACTTTATAATCCGATCTACGACCTGATTACTTGGATAGTAAAGACCAATTTGTTTCTGATCGTTAATATATAAATGCTTTAAAGTGATAGTTGTAAATCCTGTTTTCATGTTTGTCGGTTTTTAGATCCACTGCAAAAATTGTCTATAAATCAAATAATTGCAATATTATCAGTAGATTTAAACGTTTAATAATACGTGTAATATATTCTACTGATAATGAAGTCATCAACCTGTATCAACTGTTCAGAAGAAATTGGAGGCCGCGTAGATAAAATATTTTGCACCCCATACTGTAAATCAGCTTTCCATTATCAAAAAAACAAGCTGAAAGGGAAAACATTGTTTAAATCGATTGATGACTCGCTGAAAAGAAATAGAAGACTATTAGCCCATTATAATACTGCTGGGAAAGCAGTGATAAGAAAAGAAGAATTATTAAAAGCTGGATTTAACCCAATGTACTTCACTCATTATTGGAAAAATCCTTCCGGAGATGTTTACCTGTTCTGTTATGAATACGGTTTCCTGGAACGAAAGGAAAAAAACAAAGCCAAATATGTGCTCGTCCATTGGCAGCACTATATGGATAAGTCTAAGAAAGTATAATAAACTTGTTCCAGTTTAACAGTCTTCATCCTCTCATTGAAAAAAATAACAAACTTTAAGACAAGAAGGATTGTGAACCTAATAGGTTGTTTTAAATTAGTCTTATGACCAGATCAGTCTTGTACATTCTATTAATTCTATTTCCATTGTGCGGGTTTTGTCAAGAAAACTGGACTACAAAAAAAGATGGAGAGCAATACGGCTTTTGGGATGAAGAGAGTCAGAAGTTCATGCTTAATCAAAGGTTTGATAGAGTAAGTGCCAATTTTAAAGATGGCTATGCAGTAGTTGCCCAAAAAAATGAAACGGGCAAGGGTCGTTCGTTTTGGTACGGAATAGTTGATGTTAATGGTAATATGAAACTTCCATACGGAGACCAGCATGTTACACATCAAGGGTTGGGAATCGTTTCCATATTTACCAATGGTGGAGCATTAATTAAGAATCTTGATAACGGGAAGACAATTTCAGATGATGAAAGAACGAATTGCCAAGTTTACAAGGATTTGCAAGAGGTTAAGGTTTCTAGTGATTCTAGACATGGGATTTATGATCTAGAAGGGAATCTAAAAATAGAGGCTATGGGATCTTCATTGCAGCGTATGGAGCATGCTAGATTTCAAAATAAAGGGAAAATTCAATGGCTCCCTTTTTATTTAATTTATTACGAAAAGGAAAATAAAGTAACTGGGCGGTATGATAAATTTCAAAAAATTGTTGACTTAAAAGGAGAGTTAATCAATATTTCCGGAAAGAAGATGGATCGAATTAGACTAAATCATCATGCAACAATTTACTTTAACCGAACAGCAATATTTACTGAAAGCGGAGCAGCCATAGTCAATGGAGAAATGAAGGAGATCATTCCATTTAGCGCAGGATATGAAGATTTAAGAACAATCTCTGACTCAACTTTAGTTCAGGCAATTAAAAATGGCAAAACTGGGCTAATCAATTTGAAAGGAGAAATCGTCCTACCTTTTCAATTCGAAGATTGTTCCATTGAGGAGTTTAGAGATGGAATTTATGGAATTAGAAGCTATAGCTCAAGTTGGGGGAGCGCCTATGTAAATTCAAAAGGGGATTATTTGTTACCCCCCGGATACATCGCGGATGGGGACCAGGAACTAATTGATTTTAAATCACCTATCGTTGTTAAAAATCCGGATTATTACATGGGTGTTTATGAACCAGGTAAAGGAGTTATCATTCCATTAATTTATGGTTATGTTTCGCCAATTTACGAAGGAAGAGTAGTGGTTTCAGACAAAGATTCTGCGGCCATTGTGAATCTAAAAGGGCGAACTTATTTTAAGCTAAAATGTAATCACCTTACAGATCTTCAAGAGGGAGTTTCGATTGTTGGGCATAAGGGGAAAATTTCCAACCAATTTAGATATCGTTATGTAGACTCAACTGGAGCGCCTATTCATAAAGGAGTATATAATGACGCGAGACCATTTGTTAACGGGCTAGCTGAAGTAACCAAAGGCGATGATGTATTCATGATTAACAAAAAAGGCGAGCAAGTATATTTCGAAGATTCAGTTTTCTTGACTTCTTATTATGACAACGGATATGCATTTGTAAGTAACAATGATGCTGAGCTTGGGCTCGTTGATTTAGAAGGAAACATAATTAAGTCACCTTCCATCGTTAAGATTAAAAAGAAATGGGTGGATTTACCAAAGGTTCCTAATGACGGCTATCAAAGAAACCCGTATGGACGTTCCAAACAAGTTTGTGTTCCCAAAATTGAAAACGGCCACTTTTACGAGAAAAAATTCCATACATGGGTAGAAGCAGATTTACCCAAATAAAAAGCATTTCAGGCCAAAAAATAGAAACTTGCTTACTAGTAATTAGTTTCCTCACGCTATTAAGATATTCAAACTACATTTAAGTATGAGATATCTGATCCCAATACTCTTTCTGGCTGCTTTATGCAGCTGTTCTTCTGAATCAAATGAGGTGGTCCAGCCTGAAGTGGTTCAATCAATTGTTGTAGACTCAATTCCTTACCTTCCAGATACGATTCCAGTGGTATTTAACGATACCATTGTCGTAGATATCCCATACCCTGAGCCTGTCCATTTATTGACAAAAGAAGAGCTAGATGTGGCTCAGGCTTACAGTCAGGACGACTGGGATGAGGCTATAAAGCATCCGTTAGACGTATATAAAATGGAGCTTTACTATGAATATGGGCCAATCAACGATTTAGAAAAACAGCTTAAAAGATTCAAAAATTTACAATGGTTGACAATCGGGATTGAAATCGAAGAGATTCCTGAAGTTATTGGCAGTCTTACGAATTTAGAGGTGCTTTATTTAAGCGGTATTCATAAGCTTAAAAGGCTTCCGGATACGCTTTCTAATTTGGTGAACTTGGAAGAACTCGGACTTTCATGGACGAGATTAGGTCAAATTCCTGAAGTTGTATTTAGCTTAAGAAATTTAAAGAAGTTACGGGCTAGGCATATTGGGATGCAGCGAATAAACCCAAAAATTGGCCAACTTAAGAAGTTGGAAGAATTGAATTTGGAAGAGAATTTTCTGCGCACAATCCCAACAGAAATTGGAGCGTTAAAAGAATTGACTTCACTCAGTTTAGGAAGAAATAGAATTGACTCGATTCCCGTAGATATTTCAGCGTTAAAAAATCTAAAGATGTTGAACCTTGACGAAAATCGACTAAAATCGTTTCCTGCAGGAATAACCGAGTTGAAACAACTCGAAGATTTGAATTTAGCATCTAATGAAATAAGGGCAATACCTAATTCAATTAAAGAAATGGATTCATTGGAATACTTATCTCTAAAGTTCAATAAATTAACGCGTTTAAACCTAGGTATGCGATCTCTGAGTAATTTAGAAAGGTTGTATTTAGAGAATAATAGAATAGTTACTATTCCGCCAATTTTTGAGAGCATGGGTAAGCTCAAGATGCTATACCTGAATTCAAATCAAATCACGAAATTTCCGAAAGGACTTGAAAATAACCTTAGCGTTGAAAAGTTGGATTTAGCGTATAACGACATTGATTCCTTGCCAGTTTTAATCTCTCAAATGAACTTGACTATGTTTAATTTTCAAAAGAATCCGTTCTTCATCATGGGAGAATGGGCGGAGCAATATTTGCCTGGAGTTAAAGTAAAGTACCAGCGTTACGGCAATTACTATAATTACCCAAAAAAATAGCCCTGTACCTATTGATACAGAGCTATTCGCTTAGTTTAAAGTCTTAACTCTAGGTTACTTCTGGATTAAGATTTTATTGGTTCCTACTTTACCGTTTGCTTCAACTTGAACGATAAAGAAGTCTGTTGATTTCAACGTATTCAATTCTACCTTGATTTCGTTCAATCCTTTTTCTTG
>JBLIOB010000306.1:0-5117 GCA_047639575.1 Parvicellaceae bacterium | reverse complement strand
ATTTGTCTAATTGCGATCTCCTCCTCTTCCTTGGGCCAGCTATCGGTCGTCAAACAAACTGTTCTTAAAAATGCTCATGTTGAAGCACAAAAGATGGGTCAGAAATTTGTTGATGGTGATTACGACAGTTTCATGAAATTCATTCATCCAGCAATTATGAAAAAGTCTGGCGGACTCGAAGTAATGAAGAAGATGCTTCAAACGGGACTTGGAGAGGGAACTCAAATATTATCCAACTCTATTGAACCTCCTAAATCCCTGATCAATAATGACGACACGACCCTTCAGTGTGTGCTAGATCAGACCATGTATTTGATCGCTAACAATGTACAACTTAAGAATACCTCTTCTCTGATTGGTATTTCATACGATAAAGGAACTACTTGGTATTTCATCAACGCAAATCAAGAAATAGCTGCACTTCAACAAATGGTTCCAGAGCTAAATTCTAAACTTAAGATCATAAAAAATCCAATTCCAGAAATTGTTACGAAGTAAACCTTCTCTAAAATCAACTTTGTTAATTTTTTGTTAACGCGGCACAGTTCTTGCGCCTATCAATGCAACCTAAGAACTAACTAAGTGCCTACAAACCTAAGAGCCCTAAATCTAAGAGCTAATTTTCATAATGACCTTTTTGGTCATGCTGTATGGCATTTTCACGAAATAAAAAACCATATAAACAATTGCTATGAAAAAAGTCAGACTCATTTTAGCAGCTGCTGCTGCACTATTAATTTTTCAAAACTGTACAATAATTAGACCCGGAGAGGTTGGAGTTGACGTTAAACTTGGTAAAGCCAAGGATAAAGTGCTACACCCAGGACCTCACCATTACGCACCAAAAATATTGAGGCATGTAGTTCGCTACGAAACCCGTACGATTAATCACAACAAAGAATTTCACTTTCATTCAAAAGAAGGAATTTATGTAGATGCTGATATATCTGTACTCTATCATCTTGATATGGATTCTATTATATCGGTTCACAACAACTATGGACCATATTATGAAAAGTTGCTAATCGATGATTATATAGAGACCAACTTGCGTAAGATTGGATTAAAGTATGCTGCGCAAGACCTGATTACAGTTAGATCAGAAATTGAGCTCTTACTGACAACAACATTACATGAAGTTTTAGATCGGAGAGGCATTGTAACGGAAAGCGTAATCCTTAAGGACTTCCATTTACCAAAAGGGATCATCGAAACTATTCAAGCTCGTTTAAAAGCAGAGGAAGTTGCGAAAAAGACAAGGGTCGAAAATAGTGTCGCTAGAGAGCGTTTAGACTTTGTTTTAGAAAAAGGTTTAAAAGAAAAACAACTTGAAATTAGCAAGCAACGACTTGATTTAGAATTTGCTTTAGAACGTCAAAAATTGGAAGCTGAAAGAATAATTGTTCAAGCAACAGCCGAAAAGAAAAGACAGGAACTGGAGAATTCTACCATTACCAAGGAACTCTTACAGCTTCGTACCATTGAACTAAGCGCGGATGCACTTAAGTCCAATTCTAAGATTATCATAACAGATGGCAAAACTCCTCTTGTGCTTGGTAACAATGGAATCAACTTGACAGGCGCGAATTATTAGGTAGAAAAAAGACCATCATTAATTTCTAACTTAAGGGGCTAACAAGCCCCTTTTTTTGGATACAATTGACGAAATAAAAAAATGCAAGCACTGTTCCGAGGTTTATTCGAAAGAAATAAAGCGGTTATTGCTCACGTGCGTGCAGGAAAAAAGCTCGAAAACGTGATCCAATTAGCTACTTGATAGGGGGTGTAATTGATTTAGTACTCACGGTAATTTCAGGATATTAAATGAAAAAAATACTCGTCCTTGGAGGGACACAATTTATAGGCCGATACCTGGTAGAACAACTTAATGAGATTGATGAGTATGAGCTTACCTTGTTTAATAGACAACGAACCAAACCTGAACTATTTCCTGAACTAAATCGAATTAAAGGGGATCGAGAAACTGACGATATCAACCTGCTATTAGGCGAATATTGGGATGTTATTATAGATCTTTCTTGCTATTATCCAGATTCTTTGACGAACATTCTTGCGGTCTTAGAAGGCAAATTCAACCAGTATATATTAATCTCTACTTGTTCGGTTTATGACAATGAGAACAATTTAGAAATTCTAAAAACAGAAGAGGCTGCGGTAAAGGCTTGCTCTTCCGAACAGCGCATAGACCGAACTGATCATTCTTATGGAAACAGAAAGGCCGAATGTGAGCGTATTCTATTGGCTTCTGCTGTTAATTCTGTACTTCTACGGCCCTCTATAGTATATGGACCATATGATCATACAGATCGATTTTATTATTGGCTCTATCAAGTTAAACACAGCAACAAATTATTGCTCCCTGACAATGGCGAACGATGTTTTTCACTTACCTACGTTGCAGACTTAATTGAGACTATTCTTCAATCCGTTAAGCAATCCGTAAATCAAAAATTATACAACGTAACCACGATTCCACAGGCAAGCATAGCAGAAATTGTTGAATGTGCTCAAGAACTACTTGATAAGAATCAGGAAACGATAAACGCCTCCCCCTCATTTTTACATCAATATAAAATTAGCCAATGGGGAGATATGCCGCTATGGATTGATGGAGACTTTTTTACTTATACTAACCAATATTTAAAAGCCGAATTAGGAGCGGAGCCAACCTCATTAAAAAACGGCATCCAAAATACAATTGACTATTACGAATCATTGAATTGGCCCAAGCCGAAGTATGGCATGACCGAAGAAATCAGATCTGGGCTAATTGATAAATTAGCCCTCAGTGAAGAGAATAATTAGCTTTGTACTAAGTGAAAGTGTTAACTTAACTTTTTAGACAAACCACCCAGTGTCAACCGAAATTCCAAAACTCATAGAATTAGAGCAACTTCTTTCTGAAAGTTCAGATCTGGAGCAGGATATTGACTTGATCAATACATTCTGCTGGGATTTAAGCAGGCTTCATCCTACAGAATCTTATTCTCTGGCAGAGCGTTCTTTAAAACTGAGTAAAGAGCATAAAGACTCTTTGAGAGAATCGGAAAGCTTAAAGAACATGGCCCATTGCTTAAGGTTGCTAAGTCGGTTTGCGCTCGCCTTAGAAAATGGTTTAAGCGGGTTGACACTTGCAAGAACCCTTGATGACGAAAAGTTAATTGGAGATCTTCTATATGTTACTGGAAGCATCCATCAAGGGTTAGGGAACAAAGTAAGTTCCATGAACTTCTACCAAGAAGCACTCGATCTTAAAGTCAAGCTGGAGGATCTTGAAGGAGAGGCGTGGGTTAGAAATAGCATTGGTGATCATTTGATGAAATCTGGTGATTATAAAAATGCTCAAAAGTATTTTGAAAAAGTGGTGGCGGTTAAACATGAAAATCAGGTCTTAAGAGGGATTGGTTTTTACAATCTTGGAGAGATTCACTACAACCTCAACAACCTTCAAAAAGCCAAAATGTCTTTGATAAAGGGTTGGAAACTGGGGATCGACCTGAACTTCGGATTAATGATCGCTTATTGTGGAGCATTATTAGGAAGGATTCTATCTAAAGAAGGTGATCCAAATGCAGTTGACCATTTAAAAGAAGCCTTGGAGGCTGCAGAAAAAGTAGGTTCCAAAGAGCGCATGTACGACATCCACATGTACTGGTACGAGCACCTAAAAGGTGTTGGTGACCTAGAGGGTGCATTGAATCATTTTGAAAAATTCCACTATTTAAAAGAAGAAGTTTTTAATGATGCGAATGCAGAAAAAGTGCAAAATGTACAATTGGAGTTCAGCACCAAGATGCTTCAAAAAGAAGCGGAACTAGAACGGAAAAAACACGAAGAACTATCTGATGCCTACGATGAAATTGAAAAGTTATCTATCGTTGCAAGTAAAACAAATAATGGAGTGGTTCTTCTCGATGAAAATGGTAAAACTCAATGGGTAAATGAGGGCTATACTCGTATAACCGGATATGAACTAGCCGATATTTTAGACGGGCAACCAGGAGATATGTTGGTTAATGATCGGGCGTCTAACAAAGCCTTGAAAAGAATGCGGGATAAAGCGGCTAAGCATCTTCCATACATAGATCAAATCCAAATTTCGACTCGACATAAAGAGAACAAGTGGATTAAAATTAACAATACTCCTATTCTTGATGAAGAAGGAAAGGTTGTAAAGCAAATCGAGATCATCGATGATATTACAGACCAAATTTCCGCTGAGAAAACATTAGAACTAAGAAACCTTGTAATCGAAGAGCAAAACCGGGACATTACGGCAAGTATAAGGTACGCAGAGAATATTCAAACGGCTATGCTTCCTAACGATTCGGATATTAAGGAATCATTCAAAGATCATTTTGTTATTTACTTGCCAAAAGATATTGTTAGTGGTGATTTTTACTGGTTTGAAACGAAAGCAGAGTATTCATTCTTAGTCGTTGCAGATTGCACGGGTCATGGAGTACCAGGGGCCTTCGTAAGTATGATGGGCCATAACCTATTGAACCAAATTGTAAACGATAGTAACGTAACGGACCCGGCTCGAGCATTAGATTTATTAGATCAAAAAGTGACTGAGGCATTCAGGACGGAACAAGGGCGGAACTTAAGAGATGGAATGGATCTTATGTTTACGGTGTATAACACAAAAACAAAGCTATTAGAATTCTCAGGTGCTTATCGACCGTTATACTTCGTACGAGATGGAAAACTTCAAGAGTTTAGATCTGCAAAAACCAGTATAGGTGGTTTCGATCATCGAAATATTCCATTTGAGATGAGTAGTATTCAATTGCAGTCGGGCGATGAGGTCTATATGTTTTCAGATGGGGTTGTAGATCAGTTCGGTGGTCCACAAGGCAAAAAGTTTATGTCAAAGCGACTTAAAAGCTTAATTGAAAGTGTACATGGTCAGGACATGAATGTTCAGAAGGAGAGGTTCTTAAAAGTGTGGAATGATTGGAAAGGCGACCTGGAGCAAGTGGATGACGTTTGCTTTATTGGGTTTAGTGTTTAACGCGCTAATACGACCAATTGGCATCTCTATTTTCCTGAATCAATACCAAAATAAAAGCTGATGTTGAGAACCGCTTTGC
>JBLIOB010000305.1:0-5146 GCA_047639575.1 Parvicellaceae bacterium | reverse complement strand
CGGAAAGCCAATTATCGATGGAGGTGTTAAAATGTACTCTTCATTGTACAGGTCTTTTACCTTGGAAGGTTTTGGAGTATGGAATTCAGACAACCCTTTGCCGCTTGCAGATAAAGGAGCAACTAAAATCAATGCTAAGTTTCGAACTAAAGATCAAGAAAACTTGGAGCTAACTATGGTGCAAGTTGTTTATAAAGAAATAAATGGAATCAATGCAAACCATGATCATTTATCAGATTTCAGTTTTCCAACGCTTGAAGTCATTGCTTCAAGTTCAAATATGATCTGGGCTGTAAAGGACAGCTACTTATACTTTTTGAATTACGATGAATTTGATAAATGCCAGATAACGGAAAAAACCAAATCACATGAGTTTGTATTGAACAAACATCCTGAGCCTATAAGTTCTGGCGAAGACATAAAAGAAGTGCTGAATATGAGAGCAAGCTTTTAACTTAAACAGGCCATGTTATCGAGCCGGATAACTACTACTTCATCATTTTTTGATGATTCTATCCCTAATTTTTCACCTAAAACCTCAGTTTTATTAGATTTGCAGTCCGATAAATTTTGGAACGAGTATGTCAAAGACAAAAGAAATTTTAGGCGCAGGCGCTGAAGCCCTTTTAAACCACGAGTGCAAGACGATTTTAAAAGATCAAATCCACTTACCTGGATCTGATTTCGTTGATCGAATTTTCTCACAAACGAACAGAAGTCCTCAAGTGCTTAGAAATCTTCAAGCACTTTACGGAAATGGAAGATTAGCGAATACAGGCTATGTATCCATTCTTCCAGTTGATCAAGGAATAGAGCATTCTGCTGGAGCATCTTTCGCCCCAAACCCTGCTTATTTTGATCCAGAGAACATTATTAAACTAGCTATTGAAGGTGGTTGTAATGCTGTTGCATCTACATTTGGTGTATTAGCTTCTTGTTCTAGAAAGTACGCGCACAAGATTCCATTCATTGTAAAAATCAATCACAATGAATTCTTGTCATACCCAAACACATTCAGTCAAATTTCATTTGGTTCTGTTGAAGAAGCATGGAATTTAGGCGCAGCTGCTGTAGGTGCAACAATCTATTTCGGATCAGATGATAGCGAAAGACAAATTGTTGAAGTTGCGGAAGCTTTCGAATTAGCTCATGAGCTAGGAATGGCAACTATTCTATGGTGCTATACAAGAAACGAAGCATTTAAAAAAGACGGTGTTGATTATCACACTGCTGCAGATTTAACTGGACAAGCAAACCATTTAGGTGTTACTATTCAAGCAGATATTATCAAGCAAAAACTACCTAGTAATAATGGTGGTTATCCTGCAATTGGTTTTGGTAAGACGCATGATAAAGTTTACAGCGAATTATCTACAGATCATCCAATTGATTTAACGCGTTACCAAATAGCGAATTGCTATATGGGCAGAATGGGATTAATCAATTCAGGCGGAGCTTCAACTGGTAGCGGAACATCAGATTTACAACAAGCGGTAGAAACTGCAGTTGTGAATAAAAGAGCAGGTGGCCACGGATTAATTTCTGGAAGGAAAGCATTCCAAAAGCCTATGCAAGATGGTGTAGCGCTATTAAATGCAATACAAGACGTATATTTGGACGAAGCAATTTCAATTGCATAACATTATTCCTCTTTCGATTTAAAACAAAATCGGAGAAATGTACTTATATAAGTAGATTATGGCATCTTGGTTTAAGAGAGATAAGAAAAGTATTACTACTCCTACTAAGGAGAAGAAAGAAACACCTGATGGACTTTGGGTAAAAACTTCTTCAGGTGATATTATAGATAAAGAGGAATTAGCAGGAAACTTTTTTGTTGATCCAGAAGGACACCATACTAGAATTGGATCCAAGGAATATTTTGATATCATTTTTGATGATCAATACTATGACGAAATTCATGAGAAAATTTCCTCAGGAGATCCATTAAAATTCCACGACACCAAAAAATATACGGACAGAATTACTACAACACAGGAAAAGACTGGATTGGTAGATGCTTGCAGAAGTGCTTACGGTAAAACTTCAGGGCATCCAATCGTAGTTACTTGTATGGACTTTACTTTTATTGGAGGTTCGATGGGTTCTGTTGTTGGAGAAAAAATCGCTAAAGCGATTGATCATGCCATCAAGAAAAAATGTCCATTCATGATGATTTCAAAGTCAGGTGGAGCTAGAATGATGGAAGCTGGGTTTTCATTAATGCAAATGGCAAAGACTTCCGCTAAATTGACTCAGCTATCTCAAAAAGGACTTCCATATATTTCTTTTTTAACTGATCCTACAACAGGTGGAGTTACAGCATCATTTGCAATGTTGGGTGATGTTAACATAGCTGAACCTAATGCGTTAATTGGGTTTGCTGGACCAAGAATCATTAAAGAAACGATTGGAAAAGATCTTCCTAAAGGATTTCAAACATCTGAGTTCTTATTGGAAAAAGGATTTTTAGATTTCATTGTGGATCGTAGAGAGCTTAGACCTCAATTGGAGCAGATCATTCGAATGTTCCAGAACTAAAAAGAGCATTTAGACCTAAGAGTTTCGATCATTCAATTGGAAATAGCCGTGAGGAACCTTATCTTCAAATCCAATGTCTAAAAATTTCCTTTATTTATTCCTATTGATATTCATTTCCAACTCTTTAGTTGGTCAGACCTATGAAATCAACGAAGAGCTTAAAGAGTCTATAAAAGAAACTGCAAAAAGCGAGCGGGTGTATAACTACATCCTTTCTAGTCTTGAGTTACATTGGGAAAAAGAAAATCAACTCATTTCTGAAAAAGAATTCTTTCGACTTCGTGAAATAGAAATGAAAAAGTACGGGATGGACAAACCTCGTGTGAAAGAATTAACTAGCGAAAAGAGCAGTATTAATTTACTCGAGTCAGATGCTGCTGAACCATACATAGTTATCGACCCGAAAGATTCCAGCAAACTCGTAGCAACATTAATTAACAACACTTCAACGCCACCTTACGACTGTCCTATTTTCTATTCCTCGGATGAAGGTGCCACTTGGAATCAAAGTAGTTTCGATGCATTGGGTGAGGCATCCGCTACGGTCTTAAGTTTTAACCAAATTTACGGAACAGCAGATCCGGTTCTTGCAATCGATAACAACGGAACGGTACATTTTG
Source organism: Parvicellaceae bacterium (assembly GCA_047639575.1). Taxonomy (GTDB): domain Bacteria; phylum Bacteroidota; class Bacteroidia; order Flavobacteriales_D; family Parvicellaceae; genus JBLIOB01. Next base: position 1,985 of record JBLIOB010000305.1, on the reverse strand, counting down.
TCTACCTACTTTCTTATGAGCCAGTTGGAGGTGGATATGCGATTAGTACCCTCTACGCATATTCTACAGATGGAGGCCAAAACTTTATCGTTCCTCCATTAAGTGATTTCGTAGTAGTTAGTGGTTCCCCATTTGTAGCGGACTTTCTCGATAGAATTTGGTTAGCTACTGATAATTCTGGTGGGCCAAATGATGGTAACGTTTATTTGAACGGACATCAGTTTTTCATGGGACAGGCAGTCTATGTTAAAACACCAGCGGCAACTGGATTCTCTCTAGGCCCATTTGCTGCTATGCCCGGATCGTCTTTATCTGGAAATATTGAGGTTGATAAGAATGGTACACTGCACTTATCTTGTTTTAGGTTCACCTCTTCAGGAGGCCTTGAAGAATTAGTGTACACACGTAGCATAGACCAAGGTCAAACTTGGGAATTACCAGTTGTTATAGACTCGGGAGAATACTATTTGGACATTGGAGAAGTACCTCAAATTCACAATAGAGAGAACAGTGCTCCCAGTTTAACTGTGTCAAATGACAATGTATTCTTGTCTTGGACAAATTTAGATAGTAATACAGTTCGGTCATTCTACGCATATTCTCAAGACGGTGGAACGAATTGGTCAGGAATTCAAGAATTTGGTCCAGCATTAGCCCCAGGACCAAACTATCATTTAATGCCTTGCTTAGCTGCATCCGGAGAAAAATGTTCCGTTTCTTGGTTTGTAGTTGACAGTGCTACTTTGCAAGGAGACTACTATTTGGGTGAGATTCTAGACAATGGTCAAACTTATGGATCAGCTTCGATTATTTCTTCTGGCAGCACAGACTTTGCAACTACTGGTGCGGGAACCTTTTATGGCGATTATAATACAATAATTCGTGACAGCTGTATAATTTATGCCATTTGGGCGGATGGTCAAGGAGTTTCTCCAACTACTTATGTGGTAAAATCAAACACTTGTGACAGTAGTGTTTTCTTAAATGAACACACGCCCTTTATTAGTGGTTTCTCTATAGAATCATTACACCCGAACCCAGCGCTTGATGCGCTGAACATAAATATTTCTACTTCGAAGACAACTACCTTGACCATTGATTTAATTGACGTTCAAGGAAAACTTATTAAAAGTCAGGTCTATAGTGCCGCTAGTGGAAAATCATCTCTTCAAATTGAAGTGAGTGATCTCTCAATTGGAACTTATCTTCTAAAGGCAAAACGGAAGGATGGTGTATTCGTTTCACGCAGGTTTGTGAAGCATTAATCAGTCTCAAGCTTTACTCGTCTTAGCTACGATCCATCCAGCCATTGTAAAATGATTCTTCCAGAGAATTGGAGCATCCATATTTATCTTTTCCGGAAGTAGCATCACATGACATACCACTTGATCAGGATCAGTCACTTTTTCTCGTTCATTTTTAGGTAATACCAAAATAGTGTTGGATAGTTTTCCTTCTACTTCAATGCCTTGGTCCAACGCTACTAAATATCCTTCATCGCTTCCATCAATCCATACTCGCTGAGCCAGCCAACCTTTTAGTGGAAAAGCCAAAGCGAGATGTTGGTATTCTGGTAAGAATAATAATCGTTTAGAAGTATGAAGACTAATTGCCAGTCCCTCCGTTTTAGGAAACTTCTTAATTCTTGGAATAAGAAAAAGGAAAGGCAAATTTAACTTCCTTATATATCCCCGTTTAATGGAGAAGTTAGTTAAATCCATCGCTAAATAGAATAGAAAGTATCCATAAGCCCATCCTGTATTCTTTAAATGATCAAAACCCCAGTCAAAACCATAAATGGTAGCGTTTACTACAAAGTCATACATCATTATTCCAAATAACCCTGTAAACAAGTATAGACGAAGGTTCACATTGTTGATTTTCTTTTGAGGATTGAAGAAATTGGAAATATTCTGGGCGTTGTTTAAAAACGTAAAGAGCAAATGAAAAAGGATCACCATAATTATATTAGTCACCCAAGAGTA
>JBLIOB010000304.1:0-5155 GCA_047639575.1 Parvicellaceae bacterium | reverse complement strand
CATTTGGCTAAAAATTGATTGACTCACTCGCAGGTAAATTATCAGGAACTGTGTCTTGGGAAAATAGAAATGGTACCTTTATGGAGTTGATAATCCCATTGTCTTGATAAAGAAAATATTAATAGTTGAAGATGAAACTTTGATCTCAGAGGAACTCTCATTGATTATTCAATCATTGGGATACGAAGTTGTGGGAATCGCAAATAACGAGTCGGATGCTTTAGCATTAGTCCAAAAAGAAAATCCTGACTTAGTCTGTTTGGATATCGACTTGAAAGCTGGAGGGAGTGGGTTTAACATTGCTTCTAAGCTAGAAATTCCTTTCCTCTTTATAACTTCCTTTTTTGATGAGATTACATTAGCAAAAGCAAAGGATTATAGTCCTTATAGTTATATCGTTAAGCCATTTCGGGACATTGATATTAAGTCTAATTTATCCTTGGCGTTCTTTAAAATTGAAAGTCAAATAGAAACAAAACCAAGTTCAGTTGTTGGTAAAAAAGAAGAGCTCTTTATCAAAAAGGATGGGGAGGCTTTCCGAATAGATTCTAGCGAAATTCTTTATTTAAAAGGAGAAGATAATTACTCGGTGTTGCATATGACGGATGGAAGTAAGCACATGACATCTACCACTTTAAAGAAGATGAATGAAAAGTTAGAGCCATTTGGGTTCATAAGAGTTCACAAATCTTATTCGGTTAGTATTGCTAAAGTCACCGGATTTCAAGGGAGCACTATTTATTTAACCGAAAAGGCCATTCCAATTGGAAAAGCCTTTCGATCTAATTTACGTGATAGGTTTACTGTATTGTGACGGGAGTCTTCGCAAGAAACCCTCCACGCCACAATAAAAACCTATAATTATTTAAACTTATCACAGCTTACCTGTCTAGTTGAAAGTTGACTTACTACGTAAGGTTCCATCCATCCAGCTTGTGACAATTGAGACCAAGTTCTTATGTAGTGAACTTCACAAACTCCATCTTTTTGAGTGGTGTACATAGTTTGAATCCATCTTTCTGTACTGGTGTTTTGCTCCCAATCTTTATAAAAGTAGATATCCTTCACATTGCTTTCCTTGTATTTTGAGTAAATCAACTTCCTTACTTTTGCGTGTAATGCCTTATCATTAGGGTATAAGCACGTTGGGATTTCGATGTCATCATTTGCATCTAAAACGAGCTTGTCATATTTTGTTTTACCGTTGGACAAATCAACGGTAAAATTGCTGTTAGCCAAGGTATGCTGACATTCTCCCTCTAATCTTGCAGTAAAAATGAATTTCTTGTTTTCCTCCGTTCGGCTAACGAAATAATCTAAAAATTGAGTTTCTTTTAAATCTATTTCGATGTCTATATAGTCATTGTCTTTGGAGTAATCGCTTAATGACTTTGCCATTACTTCTGACTTAACATCTCCATAGTCGAACCCTGAATCTGCTTCTTTTAGGCCAAATTCGCCTTCTTTAAAAGAGAAGCAGTAATCCTTTTCCATTTCGCTCATTAGTGCTGTGCCTTTTTTCGCGCGATCCTTCCAGATATAAGCTCTGAAATAGAGTTTAGTGACTCCGTCTTCAACGGTAGTTATTTCATTTGTTCTTGCAGCATCGATATACATTTTAATTGTTGCTTCGTCTCCTGTTGGTTCGGCCGGTGCTGCTTTCTTGAGCATTTTTGCCATTAGTTTACTTCCGGGCTGAGCGAACGCTGGAGCAGTTAACAAAATGGCTAGCCCGCTGATGAGTACTATTAATTTTTTGCTTTTCATTTGGTTGTTTTTTATTGTTCAGCTAATTAACGAAGACGAGCTGCAGGAAGATATAGAGTTTTATGCAACATTACTTTAAGTTAGGAAACGGCATTTTTGGTGAGGGAAAAAATGGCAATCGCATCAAACCGTTTGTCAATTGGCATATATCTTGCTATTTTTAATTAAATAATCGTCATGAAGAAATTGATATTATCCACCGTAATACTAGTAATGGCAGTGTCCTCGATATCATGCGTTACTAAAAAAGACACTCCTGAAAAAGAAGACATTTTCGAAGTTGTTCCGATGATGAACAGTACTAATTATATAACAGGAACTGTTACCGATGAATATGCGAAAGACGGATGTAAATTTCTCATTAAGGTAATGGGTAAAGGTGCTGAACAGCTTATCAATCCTGTTAATTTACCTGATAAGTACAAGAAAGATGGGATGAAAATTTCATTCATGTGGACTGCTTCCAAAGCACCTCAACTTGACAACTGTAAAATGGGAATTTGGGCCCATCTAGATGTTGAGCCAAAATGAGGCTCTGGATATTCATAGGAGTTCTTGTTTTGTTTTCATCTTGTTCGGATTCAGGTTTGAAATGCATCGTTTCATTTTCTGATACAATGGGTTTGAAAGAAGGGTCTCCGGTTCGACTTTCTAATGGACTAACGGTTTCAAAAGTAGATAAGGTAGAGTTTAACTCTGATTCACTGGGATGGATTACGGCTCACTTCGTGGTGCCTTTAAAATACTCTATTCCAGATAACTCTATTTTCAAAGTTGATCCGAATTTAAAAGGAGATGCGAAAATCTTGGTGATGTTGGGAGATAGCCCTGAGTCGTTTCATGATGTGTGTGAAGTATTTGGGATGCTTCCTCAATTAAAATACTTAAGTCCAGGAGACTCCATCAATGCTATGAAAATTTTAAAATTAGACCACGCTATTCAAAAAATAGAGGAGCATTTCACAAAAGAACCTGAAGTAGGTTATTTAGATACATCAATTAAGCCTCTTAAAGTTAAATATTAGACTAGATGTTTTTCAGATCAGCTATTGTTTGAATAGGATTCTCTGATTTAAAAACAAAACTTCCAGCTACTAATACATCTGCTCCAGCATTAATCAATGCCTTGGCATTAGCACTGGTTACGCCACCGTCAATTTCTATTTTAGTATTAGCACCACAAGCATTAATTAATGCCTTAAGTTGTTTGACTTTGTCATAAGTTCCTTCAATAAATTTCTGACCACCAAATCCAGGGTTTACGCTCATGATACAAACTAAGTCAATATCGTTCAGGATTGGTTTTAACAAATCTACTGATGTATGTGGGTTAAGTGCGACACCAGCTTTCATATCAGCTGCTTTAATTGCCTGAAGTGTACGATGTAAATGTGTGCAAGCTTCGTAATGAACCGTTAATATGTTGGCGCCACAGGCCTTAAAATCATCAATGTAACGATCAGGGTTTTCAATCATTAAATGCACATCTAATGGCTTTAATGTGTGTTTGTTCATTGCTTTAATCACTGGCATTCCAAAACTTATGTTTGGAACAAACACTCCATCCATTACATCTATGTGGTACCAATCGCATTCGCTGGCATTTAACATTTCGCATTCTTTTTGGATGTTTCCAAAATCAGATGCTAGTAAAGAAGGAGCTATTAAGTGAGCCATGGCAAGTTGAAAGATTAAAGCGCAAAGATTAAAGTATCTCGTTTGCTAATTCAAGACAAATGTAAAATGATCGGGAAGAAATATGGCTAGAAAAGGGGAGGAGTTATCAACGAGAACTTAACAACTGATTTAGTGATTGTCCTCCTAAGCCGATCATATTTTGAAACTTCAAAATATGATCGAAATGTCGAAGGGCGTTGTACGTAATTAGCCCTTCGACATTTCTCCTCGCTGCGCACAGAGGCTCAGGATGACAAGCATGAAATAAGAGGGAGGTTCAGTTAAAAGAAAGATTTACAATAATTTATTAGCACAAAAAAAATCCCGAACCTCAATGGAACGGGATTTTTTAATTAAGTGATAACTGGGTTACCCCAAATATGTTTTCAGAATTTTACTTCTTGAAGTATGTTTTAATCTTCGGATTGCCTTTTCTTTAATTTGACGGACTCTTTCTCTTGTCAAATCAAAACGCTCACCAATTTCTTCTAAAGTCATTGGGTGCTTACCGTTTAGTCCGAAATATAATCTAACAACATCGGCTTCTCTAGTAGTTAAAGTTGATAGAGATCTTTCGATTTCTCTTCTCAACGATTCTGTCATTAATCCTTTTTCAGGACTAGGAGAATCACCACTTTGAAGAACTTCGTACATGTTAGAACTAGACTCATCTCCATCTTTCAATGGTGCATCCATAGATACGTGACGACCTGCATTTCTAAGCGATTGTTTTACTTCTTGCGGAGTAAGGTCTAACATTTCTGCTAACTCATCTGCATTTGGTGGACGCTCAAATTTTTGCTCTAATGTTGCAAAAGCTTTGTTGATCTTGTTGATCGATCCAATTTTGTTTAATGGTAGCCTAACAATTCTTGATTGTTCTGCTAGCGCTTGAAGAATAGATTGTCTAATCCACCATACGGCATAGGATATAAACTTAAATCCCCTAGTTTCATCAAAACGTTGAGCCGCTTTAATCAATCCTAAGTTCCCTTCATTAATTAAATCAGGAAGTGTTAAACCTTGATTCTGGTATTGTTTAGAAACCGATACAACAAACCTAAGGTTTGCTTTTACCATTTTCTCTAAAGCTACTTGATCTCCGTCTTTAATCTTTCTCGCCAGTTCAACCTCTTCCTCTGCTGTAATCAAATCTACACGCCCGATTTCCTGTAGATACTTATCTAAGGATGCCGTTTCCCGGTTGGTTACCTGTTTTGTAATCTTTAACTGTCTCATTCAAATACTTTATATTCTATTCCCACTAACGGATTCAATGTGCAATAGTTACAGTTTTCAACGATTATTTTACCAATTGTTGATTAAATGGTCGAAATCCAGTGGAAATAGGGGATTCAATGGGCGAAACTACGGTTTAATATTGGATTTAATGCGTTAATTCAAAAGAATGAATTAAGTGTTTATCCCTTTGTTCAACATTATCTGTTTTTAGCCAATTTTGGAACCATTTCAGATAATTTTTAGTGATTTTCATCCTGACCCATCCCGATTCATTGGGATGAAATGTCGAAGGGCGATGTACATATTTAGCCCTTCCACATTTCTTTCACTTTGTTCAAAGCTCAGGATGACATTCTAGAAATAAAATGGCATAAAAAAGCCCGATCAAATAGTTGATCGGGCTTTGAATTCTAATTTGATTCAGATTACTCCGCTTTTTCAGCAGTTTCTGGTTTTGGAAGAAGAACTT
>JBLIOB010000303.1:0-5174 GCA_047639575.1 Parvicellaceae bacterium | reverse complement strand
GAGATGCGTTAATTGGATTAATTGGATTGAATTTGAGCGAAAAATTCAAACTAGGGTATTCGTATGATTTTACAATATCAAAATTAAAGACCTACAATAAAGGTGGGCATGAAATTGTACTAGGTCTAATGTTAGGAAAGAAATCGTAATTTAATAATTACAAATGAGCAAGAAAAAATTACTGACAACGATAGTTGTCCTTATAGTGGCATTGCAAGGATTTGCACAAGATAATATGCTTTTTAGAGAGCCAATTCCATTACCAGATATCATAAACTCTTCGGCCGAAGAAATTCAACCGATCTTTGATAAAGATAGCTCACACCTGTATTTCGTTAGATCGTTTCATCCTGAAAATACAGACAAGGGTGAAACTGGGGATCAAGATATTTGGGTTGCTGAACATGATGCAGAGGGGAATTGGATTTCTGTGCATGCAATGGACTATTTTAATAACGAGGAGAATAATGGGGTCTTCGGTATAAGCAACGATAGTAAAACGATATATCTTCTTAACGCTTATCTAAAAAGGAAAAAGGCATTGCACAAAGGAGTATCAACGGCTATTAAAAAGGGGGACGAATGGGAACATCGCCCTCATACGTTGAAAATTGAAGATTTTGAATTGCATGGTGAACATTACTCTTTCCACATTAGTCCTAAAGAAGATGTAATGGTTATTGCCGAAGAAGGCGAAAATAGCCTTGGGGAAGAAGATCTATACGTATCTAAATTAGGAGATGACGGAGTGTGGCACAAGCCAATTCATTTAGGTCCTAAAGTTAATTCTGCGGGTTACGAAATGTCACCATTTTTATCTCCAAATGAGGATACATTATATTTCTCATCTAATGGTCATGAAGGCCTCGGAGATGCAGATATATTCTACTGCATCAGATTGGATGATACTTGGCAAAATTGGTCTGATCCGATAAATCTTGGTGGGACTATAAATACAGAGTTCTTTGATGCCTATTTCATTAGATCTCATGATGACGTGTATTTTTGTAGCAATAGAACAGGGAACAACCAAATCTATCATACGCATGTATATACTCCTCATCCACCAATAATTTTCAATGTGCTTACCTCGACAAACCCTACAGGGAAAACAGTTGAAGATGGATCTATTACACTTGGAGGACTTGAGCCAGAATTCACCTATGATGAGTTAGTGTTTTATCAGGAAAATGGAGACTCAATAGTTATACCAAATGTTGAATCAAATTCAGGTGGGGAAGTATATATACCAAATCTAGGAGAAGGCACATATGACGACTTTGTACTGAGGTTTGATCGATATGAAGGAACCACAGAAGATGTCGCAATATTAACTGCGCCTGATGATCCGCCTCCTCCGGTAGTAGAAGTAGTGGCGCAAAGATTTGAAGGCATCGTATTGTTTGACCGTAACTCTTCCTTCCTTAATAGAGATGCTACATTAGCACTGAAGGCTTTATTACCGAAGATTCAAGCGACATCAAATTATAAGATTGAAATCATTGCTCACACTTCAAAAAGAGCTTCTGAAAAGTACAACTTATGGCTGTCAGAGAAAAGGCTGAAAACCGTTACAGTTTGGTTAACTTCTAAAGGAATCAGTGGTGGAATAATTACCGGATCTTTTAAAGGTGAAACGCAACCTATCAATGATTGTGAAGAGTGTAAAGCTGAAGAATTACATGGTGAGAACAGACGAGCTACCATTATAGTGACCTTCTGATCACATTGAATCTAAACGATTAGCCAATAGAATTCTGGCTAGGCCGGAGATTTAAAAATAACCTCGACTGAAGTACCATTTTGGTCGGATATTTCATATTCAGCAGATAATTGATCAATTAGAGCTTCGATGAGAACTGCACCAAGTGTAAGGGCGTTTTTTGGATCGAATTTACCTTGCGCTCCAATTCCATTGTCATTAACCTTCAAAATAAAGGGTGATTCATCAGAGCCATCGCCTTTAAATGAAATTATAATTTTATTATTGACCCGATTTTTAAATGCGTATTTAAATGAATTTGCTAAAAGCTCGTTGACAATTAAGGATAACGGCATTGCCAAATCAATAGATATTGTTTTTTCAGAATCATCTGATTCGTAATGTAAGACGGCATCATTTCCTTCCGATTTAAAAAAAGTCACGATAACTGGCTAATACAGCGTCAACATAGTCTTTAAAGTTGATCTCATTCAAATGACTAGACTCGTATACTTTTTCATGCACTAGCGCAATACTTTTAATTCTAAGCCTACAGTCATTAAATTTCTCAAGTGCGATTGGGTCATCAATAAATTGAGACTGAATACTTAATATACTGGAGACAATTTGAAGATTGTTTTTAACTCGATGATGAATCTCTTTTAATAAAGTAACTTTTTCATTTAATGAGATAGTTGTTGCCTTCAACTCTTCTCCTAACATATTTACTCCAGTGGCAATTGCATCAAATACTCCAAGGTCGTCTCCAACTTTTGCTTTTTTAGAAAAGTCCAACGTTGCATAGGCCATTAGCACTTCTAAGATTTTATCTGCTTGATCTGTTGTTTCTGAAACAGCTGTGCTCATTTTTCAGGCTTTAAAGTTTTATTTACCCAAATCAACGCTTTTTCTTTAGAATTGAAAAGTTTACATGGCATGTCCGGTTTGTTCACTCCTAGAAAGAAATTGGCAATTATTTTACTTACAGGGGATCTGGTAACTATTGCAATTGTGTTGATTTTTGAATTTCGATTTCGGACAGTAAAAAATTGACGAGCATCACGCGTCATTGATTTAATTTCCCGAGAATCAACTAGCAATCCTGTTCCGTCTACACCGAGCTCATTTACAATCTTTGAGTTCTCTTTAGCATCGTCAATGTAGATTTCAGCATTAGGTTTTACTTGGGTATGAATAATTCCATTCTCATCAATCCAAGTCCAAAATTTGGAAACTTCAATTTTGTTTATTTCGCCAATCCCGTTCACTATATAAAGTTAGCTAATTCATATGTGGTTACTTCAATTTGGAGTTGAAGATTCTTTCATTCATAATGTTATCTAGGTACATTTGTTGTTCATGGCAACCAACAAAACTAATAAAGCGTCACTTACGTTTATTTTCATTACAATTTTGGTTGACGTTATTGGCCTTGGCCTGATAATTCCAGTTATTCCCGATTTAATCATGAATTTAACCGGGGCAGGATTAAGCGAGGCTGGTTGGTATGGCGGATGGCTTATGTTCGCGTTTGCTATAATGCAATTTTTGTTTTCTCCAGTTCTAGGTGAATTGAGTGACCGATTTGGGAGACGCCCTATATTGTTACTTTCGCTTCTTGGCCTAGGATTGGACTATGTTTTTCATGCATTTGCTCCTTCGTTAGCGTTGCTGTTTGTGGGAAGATTACTTGCAGGAGTTTCAGGCGCTAGCTATACTGTTGCTACGGCCTATATAGCAGACGTTAGTACAAAAGAGAACAAAGCGAAGAATTTTGGATTGATCGGAGCTGCATTTGGTTTAGGCTTTGTACTAGGGCCAGTTTTGGGTGGAGTCGCAGGGGAATATTTGGGAATTCAAGCTCCTTTCTTAATTGCTGCTGGATTAACACTTGCCAATTTTACATTCGGACTGTTAGCCGTTCCTGAATCTTTAGCAAAAGAAAAGCGAAGAAAAATTAATTGGGTCAAAATGATTCCAGGCGTTTCAATTATAAAATTACGTAAGTACGGATTGAGTGGTTTGATCTTGGCTTTTTTCTTGGCTAGTTTGGCTGGTCAGGTCATGTATATTACTTGGACTTTCTTCACGATGGAAATGTTTGAATGGAATACGGCAGATGTTGGAATTAGTTTGGCAGTAGTTGGATTTTTGGTTGCTTTAGTACAAGCTTTCTTTATTGGCTGGTCGGTTAAAAGATTTGGAACCAAGCAAGTTATATTTATTGGGTTTGTGTTATGGACAATTGGAATGGCCTTATTTGCTTTCGCTTATTCTCCAGTTATTTTGTATATCGCAATGGTTCCATACATTGTCGGAGGGGTTGCAGGAACAGTTCTTCAAAGCTATATGTCAAACAAAGTGCCAGAAGATGAACAAGGGAATTTACAGGGTGCATTAACCCAGCTAATCGCCATTTGTCCAATGATAGGATCTATATTGTTTGCTAATGTTTTTTATATGGCTACTAAGCCAGATACTGAATTTTATTTCCCAGGTGCGGCCTTTTTACTAGGCGCAATTATTTTACTGATTTCAACTTTTGTTGCCTGGTATTCGATGCGGAAATGGAATAAGAAGTCAAATCCACATGTGTTGGATGAGCCAGAACCAATTGAAGACAAGTATTAAAGTGACTTCCTTCTTCTTAATTGATAGCCAATACTAGATACAGTTTTTTTATCTGATAAGATGGCCTCCGCGGCAAGCCTTCCCATTTCCTCAAAATTAGGTGATATGGCGGTTATTCCTCCAATTACGATTTGATTTAAAGGATGATCAGTATAGCTTACAACTCCAACTTCTTTGCCAATTTCTAAATTATTTTCTTGAAGTTTCAAAAGGGTTGAAGCAAGTTCTTTTTCAGTCATGGTTAAAAACACTTCACCTTTTTTCGGCACGTAGTCATCTATTTTCTTGATTACCTCAAAACTCATGTCGGATTCAGCAGCGAAATTAATAACACCTTTTAACGTGTCTTCTGGGTAATACGTGAATTTTGGAAATACGATGCAAAGTTTATTAAAGTTCACAAATCCATCCTTCATATCGGAAAGAGCGTTGTGAATAATATTGGAAAAATTTTGAGTAATGCCTGAATAATCTCCTACAATCCCTTTTAAATTACGATCTAAGATGATCAGCTTATGCTTAGGTAGTTGATTAATGATTTTAACTGCATCTTCTTCTTTGTCATTAAAATGCCCCATAATAACGTAATGAGAATACTCATCGGGCGCATGCATCAGGTATTTACCAAAAGCCTCTATATCTTTATGATAAACCAAAAAATCTACCAGATTATGGTCTTTAATAGATTTCATGAAAGATTGATGAATAACGTTATTTTGAAGGTTCATGATGTCAAACATCAGCATCACTTTCTTCTGATCCAGCTTGCTGTTTTCCGACACGAAATACCCTTTGCCTGGTACAGAAACTAATATGTTTTTTCTTTTTAATTCGTTATACG
>JBLIOB010000302.1:0-5176 GCA_047639575.1 Parvicellaceae bacterium | reverse complement strand
TTTAGTTCTTCTGAAGTAAGAAAGATCTTCTTGTCATTGTAATTTGGACCAAGCTCAAATTGAATCCCTCCATAAACGAGCTTGTACCTACTTTTAAATGTTTCGATATGTTGATTAATATTTACACAATTTAAGCCGAATAGCTGGTCACGGTTTATTCGTTTTAAGAGTATTGATTCTAATAGAGCACCTTTATCCGGTCTAAAGATTTCGTTCCTCTTCAACAAGTGAATTCCTGAGGAGGTGAACGAATAATTAAGGACAGTTGAATGTTGAGGACTTGCTCCATATTGTTTGTGCCAATAATAATTTGAATCTGCAGATGCATAGTACTTAGAGAAGTAATTTGTGGAAATTGTAATGGACCTTTGGTCGTGATTAGATCCTGGTGGATAAGTGTCAGGAAGGTGCCAATTGGAGTTTAAAACATAAACCTTTGAATATTCATGGCCATACTCTACCCGATTGTGAAAAGCAGTACTTAGTAGCGTTTTCACAAAATATTCTATATGTGCCGCATTTGTTGTGTCATATGTTTTTTTCATGTAAAAGTTAATATCTGTAACTTCAAATAATGAAGTCAATGATTTGTTTTTCGCTATCTCAGATTTACTGCTGAACGGAATTAAAAGATCGAAACTGGAATTAATTAATGCAACTTTTCCTGATGAATCATTAGCAAAAACAAACATTAAATCAGATTGATCAACGAAACTAACACCACTAAACTTAGGCTTGAGAAATTCTTTTTTTGAGTTGAAATATCCCCAACCTTGTTCTTTTTTGAAAATAGCAAAACCATACGTAGTATCGCTTTCTTGATGCTTTATGATTTTGTCATATTTAGCAGGTAATAAGATCGATAAATCATTTCCTATCAATCCGAACTTCCCATCACGCAAATAAGTTTGTATCGGCAAATGACATTTTAAAGGGACGTCAAAAATCAAAGGAGATAACAATGAGTCATTACTGTTTTTTACAACCCACTTGTTTAAGATCTGTTTTATTTCCTCTGTGGCATGCCAGTATCGATCATTTTTGTAATCATAGATAACCTCGTGCACAAATTCAACGGATGAACCTGTTTTGAAATTATAAAGTTCGCGATGCTGATTTGGGAGGGTAATAAGAATGATGTCTTCTGAGATTAGTTTTACTCGCCTGACGGTTCTGATATTTTTCTCGGGATCTTTTTTAAAGATTAATTCTTGGTGCCGGCCGTTACGAGTATTAGTGATGAAATATTGCTTGTGCTCTGTTACATGAAACTGCGTGTTAATAAGAATTCCTTTTTTATTGACAATGAAGTGGTTGTTAACGACTTCATAATTGTTTTTAAAAGAGAAAGAAGTCGAGTCCATTAAAACTTCCACCCGCTTAGATTTTTGGTAGAGTTTGTTGCCTCTGACGATAAATTTGCAGCCTCTTCTCGTTCTTTTAAATAATGAATCTAGCGCATGGCCTGTTTCAATATGCTTTATTCCGCGGTACAGAATTGTAAATTGACTATCGTATAAATCCATTGAATCGTGTTTATACATTGCAAAATGAGTGAGAAAGCTTTTGTCGGAACTAACCGATTGATACTTGAGAGGTATTAGTTCTTTTTCATTAATGTCCACATAACCAGTCTTTAGATCTTGACTAACAACTCGATAGACTCCTAAGGAATCTTGACAATCTGTTTCCTGAATTCGTACATACTTACCCTTTTTAAAATAAGTTTTTCCTTTAAGATCCAGCCAGTACTCTTGTTTCCCTTTTTTATTCAAGGTGAAGTGAGGAACAAGACTTTCTTTTTCAAATCTAGCAACATCATAAAGTCCTCCGATTATTTTACTGCCATCTGGATGAAAAGCGTAGAAATAGTAACGTTCATTTTTTCCGTCTCGGCCTTTTTTTGTTTGATAAAATCGAACGAAAAAAGTAGAGTCGGACGTATACTCAACGCTGCCTTGGCCGTATCTTTCTTTAATAAGTGTATTGCCTTCAAAGTCAGAAAAGTAGGAGTAAAATTTTCTGTCAAAGTGTGGAGATGAGGTTTTAAAAGCATAATGAAGAAGGTACTTTTTGTCTTTGTTCAACGGCTGGTTGGCTTCTCTTCCATTCGAATTTAAAACAATAGTTCGGCCTTTAAATTTAGGAGTTAACGGTTCAAAGTCTAAATTGAAAATTTGACTTGTATCATTTGTTCCTCTCTTTCTTGATACTGTTACTGCATTAATAAAATCAGAAAAACACTCGAACTCATCACCCTCTAATGGAGGAGAATTGAAGTCTTCAATGTTGTATAATTTACGAGTGAAACTATCATTGTCATCGTATTTATTAACAGCAAGATATAATTTGAGTTTACAATTATTATCAACTACGTGCATCGGTTCGTAATAGCTTAACGGGGAAGTAAAAATTAGTTCTCCTAAACTGTCCCTAATCGCATCGTATTGTTGAGTGAAATTGTTGTAATTACGATGGGTTAAAGGTTCAGATTGGGTGTAAAACACTAGAGTTGGGCGCCAAGATGAGTCTAGCCAAATGGAAGGAGTTACATTTAAATATTTAAGTGCTACTTTGATTTGATCCTTGTAGTCTACTATCCCACATTTACCATTTTGCCAAACACTAAACATTGGAAAGAACCCACGATTGGCAATGCTTCTTTGACATTTTTCAGAAGCATATTTTGAAACTTGCCCGTATTGCCATTGATTCGGCAAGTTTTGATAAAGAAGTGTTTCATATTTACACTCAATTAACTGATTGCCTTTATGGTCTAAAAGCCCCCATTTCATGTCTTGCCTCACCAAGTAATGCCACTTATTAAATAAGCGAAGTTGTTTTACAAGGTCAAATTTTGCTTGGTGAATAGTATCGCCAAGCCCATTTATAAAACCGGTATAGCATTTTGTGTAGTCCTCAAATGGCTTGATGATACTGTCTTTAGGGTTTTGAACTGGAGTAGGGCGCACAATTGCGTCCATTGCTCTTTGAGCGTGAACAGAATATCCGATTCCGATTAGAAAAAGTGAAAAGAACAAATTCCAGATTTGGTTATATATGTTAGCTTTAGGCAACGTGTTGAGTGGCGTTTTTAATAATAACAAGTTATGAAATATAGGTTACAAGATGATGTTACTTCATGCGTTCATAAAACTGATTTTAGTCAGCACATGAAAATTGAAGAAAGAAACTTTCTATCTTAGAAAAAAAATCAGTCATGGCAATTACAAGACCTTTTAATATACATAAGTGGATTGAAGACAATCGAGATTTATTAAAACCGCCCGTAGGAAACAAGTGTCTTTATAAAGATGCAGGAGATTTCATCGTAATGGTAGTTGGTGGACCAAACGCAAGAAAAGACTATCATTACAATGAAGGTGAAGAATGGTTTTATCAGATTGAAGGAGACGTAACCGTTAAAATTCAGGAAGAAGGCAAGGCAGTAGAAATTGAGATTAAAGAAGGGGAGATGTTCTTGTTGCCTTCTCATGTACCACATTCTCCAATAAGAGGTGAGAACACGGTAGGACTTGTTATTGAAAAAGTAAGAAAAGGCACTCCAATGATGGACGGCTTAATGTGGTTTTGTGATAATTGCAACCACTTACTTCATGAATATAAATTTGGATTGGTAGATATTGAAAATGATTTTCAATCTAGATTTAAAGACTATTATTCAGACGAGGCGAAAAGAACTTGCGATAAATGCGCAACCGTGATGGAGGTTGATGAAAGATTCGTTTAAATAGAATGGTCTATTTCTAGTTTACCGAATCACACTTACGTGCCCGATTAATGTGCCTAGTCTGCCCCAGCTGTCTTCATACTCAATTTTCCAAACGTAGGTGTCTATTTGAACAACATCTCCTTTGAACTTGCCATCCCATTGGAAATTCATGTTTTCAGAATAGAAAATTTGAAGCCCCCAACGATCAAATACTCTCATCTTAAACTTCACGATTTCTTCACCCATTACAACGAAGTAATCATTTTTGCCATCGCCATTCGGAGAAAATGCATTCGGAACATAAAGAGTTCCATCTAAAAACACAGTTACCGTATCCGTATTTTCACAACCGTTATTATCGATTGTATGAATTATATAATCAGTGGTTGCAAAAGGAAATACAGTAGGGTCAAGGCATGGGTAGCATGAGAGTGTGTCCACGGAAGTCCAAAATGTAGAATCTGTAATGCTAGCAACTCCATTTAACTGTGTTTCACTTCCAAAAGTAATATACTGATCATCACCTGCATGCACGTAGGGTAAAGGGTGCATGCCCACCGTAACGTTAATGTCCTTTGTACATCCATTATTGGTAGAAACTGTTACCGTATAGGTTGTTGCAGAAGTTGGCCATGCCGGTGTATTTGAGCTGTCCGGATAAGCAATTGATCCAGTTGGAGACCAACTATAAATTGTTCCGCCTGACGCTCTTAAATCTGCAGTGTCTCCAGGGCAAATCATTGTATCTGGGGAAACGATAGGATTTATATACATTACTTGAACGACAACACTGTCCATAATTACACCGCATTGGTTCGTAAACGAAACAACATAAGTGGTATTAGAAACTGGTTGAACTACTTGAACTGAGTCAAAAGGATTTGCCACAACCGGAGAAATAAATTCTATATCTGCATTTGAGCTTGCAATGATGGTTAAAGGATCTCCTAGACAAATTGCAGTATCTGCAGTAAGTATAGGGATAGGCACTGAATTAATCGTGTTAATGATTACAGAATCGATTACTTCACATCCATCAATTGTTATAATAGTTACTATTGCCGTGGTCGTATCGAAAGTTGTTATTATTGGAGCACCAGTATTTGCACCGATCATTAACGCAGCTGGCTCCCAACTGTAAGAAACACCACCTGTAGCATTTAACGGAACTGGAATTCCACCACATACAGTTGTGTCACCGTCAACGGTCCAAACAGGGTTAAAAACAGTAACTGTAATTAAAGCAGTATCAATCCCACAACTGTCTGTTGCAATTACCATGTAATCTGTTGTAACTGGGGGAAAAGCCCACGTAGTACCTGCAGTTGGGTGACTTAAGTCTGTGTTCGGGAGCCACTGATATGTGGCGCCTCCTGACGCCATTAAAAGGGTTGAATCACCTGGGCAAATGGGAGTAATTGGCTGAACCTGTGCGTTTCCAAT
>JBLIOB010000301.1:0-5177 GCA_047639575.1 Parvicellaceae bacterium | reverse complement strand
CTGCTACTGATGAAATGATCGCGTATAGAGGATTATTTTTAATAGATCCTAACGGAACAGTTCGTCACCAATTAGCGAACGACCTTCCATTAGGAAGAAATGTTGATGAAGCATTAAGAATGGTTGACGCTCTTCAGTATTTCGAAGAAAACAGTGATGTTTGTCCAGCAAATTGGACCAAAGCTAAAGACGCAATGAAAGCTTCTCACGAAGGTGTTGCTGGCTACCTTTCTGCCAATTAATTCATTCAAATAAATTGAAAAGCCCAGATACATTTTATGCCTTCGAGCTTTTGTTTATACGGCTATTTAATGCATTCGAATAGGAAAACTATTGATTCGCCTAAAATGTTACTATCATACTCAGTCTCCTACGTAAAAGAAATTAGATTTGCGGCCTAATCTGGCCACAAGGGTTTAACCGTACTAGTTAATGATTAGTAATTCGTTTATACATAGAAAAGAGGAGCCAGACAGCTCCTCTTTTTGTTTTTCAATATTTTTTCCAGGTAAGAACGCTTTCCGTTTCTTTTCAATGAATTCAATCATTAACTTCTAAAGACACTGAACAATACTTTCCGTTGACACTTACAGCAGACATTTTGCCTCCTCGATCTTTCGTAGCAATTATTCGGGCTACAATTTCATTTTTATCAATAGTCTTTCAAGTAGAAATGTTGTTCTAGGATGGGAGATTGAAACCTACCTAATAGCGGATTGGAAGGTTAAAATAAAGAGAGAATAGGAAACTACTATTATCATTCACTCAACGGAACCGTCAACTTTAACGTACCATTTTGAATCAATGGTATCTCCTTGATCATTGAAACAGAACTCAATACCTTGCTTTTCTCCATTGACAAATGTTGACGTAAGTGATTTATTCCCATTAGGCCAAAACGCAGTAAATTGTCCGTGTTTAAGTCCATTTTTATAATTAGCTATTACCGAGGTATTACCAGATTCATAATACCATGTTTTCTGTTTTGGTGAATTGGACAAAGATTCTAAACCTTCCAATACTTTTGAAGCTAAAATTTTATGACCTTCCGCATTCAAATGAGGATCAAAGACGTACCTATGGGAAGAATCGATCAAACCGTCTAGACTAACGAAGCTAATTCGATCAGCCATGGACGATGTGAAATCTTTAGCAAGTAATCGCTCTACCTGATTAATAAATTCATCTCCACAACTTTCTGCGCTAATACAGAAAATAATAATCTTGGTTTGAGCGGGTATTTTTTTAGAGTTTTTTAAAATCTCAATGAATGACTTCTCCGCATGGATTCCTGCAAGTTCTAAAGTTTCTTCGGTTTGTACTTGTACTAGTTTATCTATGTTCGGAGAAAAATAAGAAGGAAGATTAATTATGTGCTTAAATGGGTAATAAATTAACCGATCTTCCTGTTCTTTAGATAACTGATCATATTTTGCCTGAGACTCAATGTTCAAATTCTTGTCATTCAATATAAATCGCTGATTTTCAGATCGGTCATTTTCACAATACTGTATGATCAAATATTCTAAATTATCTGTGTTAATTCGTTCTAATGCAGCAACTTCTCTTGCTGTTCCATACGAAGAAATTCCAGTGTTTAAAACCGAATATCCGAGCTTCTTTTCTAAAACTTGAGTGAAAGTTTCATTTTGATCTACCCCCCAACCCATTGTATATGAATCACCTAATACAATTGCTTTCGGTGCATTTAGAGACTCTTCATCATCTCTAAATCCAAGATGATTTACTCGAAATTCATTTGAAAACTCTCTATTCACAAACTGGAAAGCACCTGGTTTTAGGGTGTAGAATAAATTTGAATCATACAGTGCACATTGCGGGTTCATTTGGATGATATTCCAATCTCGTTCTCTCTGATAAGTTTTAAGCGCCTTAAAAAGCCAATCTGGAGAACTAGCAGGATTGTTCAATGCTAGTGTTATACAGCCTTCCAAACAAACAAAAATCACACCTACTACAACGACATTGTACAGTAGAAACTTAACCCGCTTTTTGGATTTTCTATTCATTGTTTTGTGAAAATGAAAATTGCCAGATTGGCAGGATCTCTGTTACAAATCGATATCATCACCGATACCAATCTTTTCTGAAATTTTATAATTATTTCGATCCGGAGAATTCCTTGCGATTAACTCTCCTAAAAAACCCGCGAGGAAGAAATTAACTCCAAAAATCATTGAAGTTAGTGCAACAAAAAACCATGAGTTTTCAGCTAATAGAGTAGCCTTTTGGTTAATGAATAGTTTTTCGATTCCTAGCCACATAAAAATGAAGAACCCAAGAATAAATACAAGCGAACCTAAGATTCCAAATAAGTGCATTGGCTTTTTGCCAAATCTAGAAATGAATGTAATTGTAGCTAAATCTAAAAAACCATTTACAAAGCGCTCTAACCCAAACTTAGTAACACCGTATTTTCTTGCTCGGTGTTCTACTTCTTGCTCTCCAATTTTTTCAAACCCTGCCCATTTAGCAATAACTGGAATGTACCGATGCATTTCTCCATACACTTCGATATTCTTAACTACATCAGAATTATAAGCCTTAAGTCCGCAATTGAAATCATGTAGTTTGATTCCACTTAGCATTCTGGTTGCCCAGTTAAATAATTTAGTAGGTACTGTTTTAGTGATAGGATCTTGTCTTTTCTGCTTCCATCCGGAAACTAGGTCAAAACCTTCTTCTGTAATCTTCTTGTACAATGATGGAATTTCATCCGGAATATCCTGCAAATCCGCATCCATTGTAATGGTAACCCGACCTCTAACAGCTTCAAAACCTCTATTTAAAGCGGCACTTTTACCATAATTCCTTCTGAATTTTATCCCTTTAACGCAAGGGTTAATCTTGGATATAGCAACTATTTTCTCCCAGCTTTTATCTTTCGAACCGTCATCGATTAAAATCATTTCATGAGAATAGCCATTATTCTCGCAAACTTTTTTAACCCAATCCGTTAATTCCTGAAGAGACTCTTCCTCGTTTAAAAGGGGTACAACAACCGATATGTCTACATTATAATCCATTAATCCATGTCACATTTAATAGAGACGAAATTGGAGGTACGAAATAACGAAATTATCTTGAATATCTTGTTGAATCGCGCTCAATCCGTTGAATAAAGTGAAGCTGTGCAAATACAAACATGTTTTTTGACTGGACATCGAAACTCGTTATTTTCACATTGTTGTTTCCAAATATGTCCAAGGTTTCCTTTATAATGAATGCCTACAGCAGCAAAAACGCCCATGACTCTTGCCTTTCCATCTATCTCCCAAGCTACCCCAAACACCGGATTATTCGGAGTACTCTCCATGGCACAATTAACTAACTTTTTTGCAATTCCTAATTCCCGAAAATTAGGCAGAACGCCAACTAAGTTAACGAGCGAATAAGGTTGATCGCTAAGAATTATATCAGAATATGGTTCAGTTTGGTTAAAAAGGTACTTGCAAAACCCGACTGGCTCTCCATTAACACAAGCCATCCAGATTTCTTCATTGGGAGCGGAGACGAGAATCGAGGCGTAGTTGGTTCCAAAAAAATGGTCGCAAAGCAATTGAACTTTAGCTTTATTTTTTTCGTCAAGCTTCAGGTATTGTACTACTTCCTTTTCATCTCGTAGTGTTTCATCAGTAGTTTTTCGTACCATCGATATCTAATCGTTCTTTTAACTGTTACCGCCAACTTCGCTTGAAAATTAGCAGCGTTATATCTAAGCTTCGGCTTCTTCTTTTCTATTATTTTCGCAACCAAAACTCCAATTTTTGTTGGGTTTCCGCCTTCTGACACCTCTTCATTAATGACCTTATAGATTCGATCAAAATCCTCTTTATAAACTGAGTCTAAAGCCTTTTCAGAAACAAATCTATTTTGATTAATGCTCGTATTAAAATCGCCTGGCTCAATAAGAACCGTTTTAATTCCAAACTGCATAATTTCTTGACTCAATGCTTCGGTCATAATTTCAACTGCCGCTTTTGACGCACAGTAGATTCCTCGATACGGAAGACCTAAAAAAGCTCCCATGGAACTTACATTAATGATTAACCCTGAATTTTGCTCCCGCATTGAAGGAAGCACAGCCTGACATGTTCGAATGATTCCAGCTACGTTCGTATTGAAGACATCTACAATTTCGCTTACCATAGAATCTTCTATAGAGCCAGCCATTCCAATGCCTGCATTATTGACTAATACGTCAATTCTATTTTCTTGGGATAATACGAACTGGATCGCGGCATTAACAGAATCTTCATTGTTAACGTCCATTTTGACCAATCTATAGCCATCCAAGCGTTGATCATTTTCCACAGATCGTCCGGACCCATAAACGATATAGCCTTTGGAATGAAGCACATTACAGATTGCGCGTCCAATTCCTGATGTTCCGCCAGATATAAATATTACTTTTTTCAAATTCTCTAAATTGAAATTAGCGATTTTTTTCTCGCTCTATCCAATTTTCAAATTGTTGTTGAGCATGAGACTTAAACAGAGGGGGATATTCTTCAAATGCAAAGCTACTAGCTTCATCCATTAATATCACACTGTCATTTTCAAAACCCCATGTTCCAACAATTGCTAACCTCTCTCCTCTAGTGATTAAGTTATATTTTAATTCTCTTTCATCAAGGCCATCTGGAGTGATGTTATATATAAATTCAACCTCCGCTACACCGTCATTATTAATATCTAAAATAGCCAATGAATAACCCCAATAATCGACTGTTTTGTAGATTACGCCTGACGAATCATGAATACTCCACAATTCTTGCAATGAATCATTCTTTTCTTTCTGTACATAATGATAAGCATGGAGTTCACTTTTAAAACCATCTATGAAAAACTCACCTTCTTTCATTTGGAATATAACCATGTAGTTGAGGCCTCTTTGATCATTCCACAACGCCCCATCAACTAAAGTTCCATATTTCATTACCTCCTGGGGAAATTCAATACCAACTTCCGATTGTAGAACCAAATTGGAAATTTCATTTGAAGCTAAAGACAAATTCACTAACGAGTCCGTTGTTTCATCTTCTGGAATCAGCATTAAATCACTGGATTCAGATGATTCAGAGCCACAAGCGAAAAGAAAAAGGATAAATAATATTGGAATTAATCTGGCCATCAATCAAAAATAATAATCATTG
>JBLIOB010000300.1:0-5178 GCA_047639575.1 Parvicellaceae bacterium | reverse complement strand
GGATGAATTAGTAGCCATCACCGCTTACTGTAAACGGATGGTTAGCTCTGGAAGCAAGCTCTATCCATCGTATTACATTAGATACTTCGCAGTAAAACCTTCGCATCAAGGAAATGGTCTCGGTAAATTCCTCAATGAAAAAGTAGAAAAGCACTATCGAACGACATTAACAGAGCCTACCCTATTCTACGGGTATATCGAGTCTAGAAATGCCCGCTCCTTAAGCGTTTCTAAACATTTCAAACAAGAATTAATTGGAGAGTTTAAGACTAGTTTATTTAGCCGATTTAGACCTCATCTTCATTCAAGGTTTGAAAAAATTAACCCAATTGAGTTCGAGACCTTTACATCACAGCACTATACTAATCATGCTTTATTCATGACTGACAAGCTGGGCTACAAGAAACAATGTTATGGGATTCGAGAAAATGGTCACCTAGTTGCCGCAGTACAAGCAAACCCTGTAAGCTGGAAAATCACCAGCATTCCTGGGTTTATGGGATGGATGAGTAGAAACATTCTTCATTTCATTCCAATTCTTGGAAGGTTAGCACCTCGATCCACTTTTGACTTTGTTGCTTTCGAAGGATTAAGAACTAGACCTAATCATGAGGATAAAATAATTCCGCTACTTGCTTCGTGCTTGGCCACACACAAACTTTATGTTGGAATGAATTACTTTGATGTAAAAGATCCAATCCATTTATATTTTGCACAACTTAAGAATATGGGATTGATGCGAAAAATTCAGAATCCACCGCCTGTGTCTTTTGTATGTAATTTCATCAACTTCACAGAAGAAGAGAAAATTCCGTTTAGAGAAAATCCAAAATACCTTTCTTGTTTCGATCTAACCTGACAGGAGGCAAGTTGGAAGTCAAAAGATAAAAGCTCAAGTGCGGTTCGTCTAACAAATACAACTTACTCATATCCCAATGTCTTTAGTATTAGAATGTTACTTTTACTCTCTAACAATAAGAAAATGAAAAACCTTCTCCTTATAACTTCGATCTTATTTTTTGGATCGATTATTCTTCCTTCGCATGCTCAAATCACGGTAACCGATTCTGACATGCCTCAAGAAAACTATAGTTATATCTCTGA
This sequence comes from Parvicellaceae bacterium, assembly GCA_047639575.1. Lineage (GTDB taxonomy): Bacteria > Bacteroidota > Bacteroidia > Flavobacteriales_D > Parvicellaceae > JBLIOB01. Next base: position 4,074 of record JBLIOB010000300.1, on the reverse strand, counting down.
TGTAGTTGCTGATTTCATTGGTGTTGATTACATGCAGACTGGCATCAATCAGACTTGGGATTATTCATCTTTAATAGGAATCGCTTTAGACACGCTTTATTGTGCACCGGTTAGCTCAACGCCATTCGCATATCAATTCTTCTTTAACAACATTATTCTATATCCGGACTATGTTGCCGACTATGCAGTTCCAGCACCCGATCTTGGTGCAGGAGGGGGAGCCGGAGTTGCTTTAACCGATCGATTCGAATACTTTAGAAATGACAGTCAAGGACATCAAATAGTTGGATTCGGAGCAGAGATTCAGGCCATTCCCACTTCTGTAAAGTATGATACGATTGATTACATCTATGATTTCCCAATGGACTTTGGAAATTCAACTACAAGCAATGCTGAATACTTAATCGCTGTGCCAACATTTGGTGCTTACGGTCAATGGATTACAAGAAGTAAAGTAGTTGATGGTTGGGGATCAGTAAGTACACCAGCAGGCACTTATAACTGTTTACGAGTGCAAACAGTTTTAGAACAAACGGATACTATATTTGCGGACATTGTTGGTTTTGGATCCGTGATACCTCGACCAAATGACACGATTTACGACTTTATAACCACTGGAGAAGGAATCCCAGTGCTTACAATAACAGTTGGAGTAGCCGGCATTTCTCAGGTTCTATTTAAATCAAGCGAACTAACTTCTATCAAGGAAACACCTACTCAACGAATCGAACTATACCCGAACCCGGCAACTAATCGAATCGTCTTGGAAACGGATAGAAATGGTTCTTTAGAGATCTTTGACTTATCAGGAAAGCTAATTAACAAGCGTAATTACAGCGCTTTTAATGAAATTGATCTGTCCAATATCAGTCAAGGGTTATATCACATTGTGTTAACTTCTAATCAAGGAGAGAAAGTTTCTCGTAAAATCGAAGTCATTAAATAACGGGATTGTTGGTGAACTTTTTACTTTTGCCCCATGGCCAACAATGACGACTTACTAAAGAAAGTAATATCCCACTCAAAAGAGTACGGATTCGTATTTCAATCTTCTGAAATTTATGATGGATTAAGCGCAACTTATGACTATGGTCAGTATGGTTCTGAGCTTAAAAACAACATTAAAAAATACTGGTGGATGTCAATGGTGCAGATGCACGAAAATATTGTTGGGATTGATGCTGCAATCTTTATGCACCCAACCACTTGGAAGGCATCTGGCCATGTAGATGCGTTTAACGATCCTTTGATTGACAATAAAGATTCCAACAAAAGATATAGAGCGGATGTTCTTGTTGAAGAACATATCGAAAAAATTAATGGCAAAATCAATAAGGATGTTGCCAAAGGGTTGAAAAGATTTGGTGACGATTTTAACGAAGCGGAATTCAGAGCTACAAATCCAAATGTCACGAGAAGACAAATTCAAATTGATGACATCAAGAAAAGGTTAGGTGAAGTTCAAAATGCTGATAACTTAGATGCATTTCGTCAACTCATTATTGACTTAGAAATTAAATGTGTTGTTAGCGGAACCGCTAACTGGACAGAAGTTCGTCAGTTTAACTTAATGTTTGGAACCGAGCTAGGTTCTGTATCAGGTGAATCAGCTACGATCTACTTAAGACCAGAAACTGCACAAGGGATTTTTGTAAATTACTTGAACGTTCAAAAAACTGGACGAATGAAACTACCATTTGGCATTGCCCAAATTGGGAAAGCATTTAGAAATGAGATTGTTGCAAGACAATTTATTTTTAGAATGAGAGAATTTGAGCAAATGGAGATGCAATTTTTCATCAAGCCTGGAACTCAAATGGAATGGTACGAGTACTGGAAGGAAGCTCGAATCAGCTGGCACAAAGCACTTGGCTTTGGCGAGAAAAGCTATCGTTTTCATGACCATATTAAGCTTGCTCATTATGCTGACGCTGCCTGTGATATCGAATTTGATTTCCCAATGGGCTTTAAAGAATTAGAAGGAATTCACTCAAGAACCGACTTTGATTTAAAAGCGCATCAAGAACACTCCGGCAAAAACCTAACTTATTTCGACCCTGAAAGTAATGAGCATTTTGTTCCATATGTATTAGAGACATCTATTGGGTTGGATCGTATGTTTCTTTCTGTATTATCAAGCTCATTTGATGAGGAGACTTTAGAAGATGGAAGCTCCAGAGTTGTACTAAGAATCCCTCCTGCACTAGCCCCAGTAAAGGTGGCTGTATTCCCTTTAACTAAAAAGGATGGTTTGCCAGATAAGGCACGGGCTATTATGAACACATTAAAACTAGACCACAATTGTCAATACGAGGAAAAGGACGCGATTGGCAAACGCTATAGAAGACAAGATGCAATCGGCACTCCGTTTTGCATTACGGTAGATCATGAGAGCCTCGAAAATAACACCGTGACGATTAGAGAAAGAGATTCGATGACTCAAGAGAGAGTTTCTATTGATGAGCTTTCTAATATCATCGGTCAGAAAGTAAGCATGAGCCGTTTGTTAATTCTGGATTCTAGCCCAGTACCAGCAGAGTAGTTATCATATTTCTTCCTATTATCGTTCTTTTCAGTTGATTTGATTTTTCGGCCTAACATCTATACCCGAAACAGGGTATTTTATAATTTCCTTATTAAAAATCGTTCTAAATAAGGTTTTGGATGTTATATTTGACCTTATAGAAATGAGACTTTCGGAACTAAATATAAAATCTACTGGAATAATTACGGATATCGTTGATAATCCTGTGATCAATAAATTATTCGAGTTTGGTATTTTACCTGGGGTTAAATTCTCTGTTGTTTCTATCGCTCCATACAAAGGGCCAATATGTATTCAGGTTGATGACGATTTAATTGCGTTGCGAAAAAAAGAAGCTGAAAACATTATCGTTGAGTAATCCTTCCTCATTAAAAAACAGTATTAAAATTGCCCTGATTGGTAACCCCAACCTTGGTAAAACAACTCTATTCAATAGACTGTCAGGCCTTCGTCAGAAAACAGGGAACTATCCGGGAGTAACAGTAGATCGGAAAAAGGGGAAATTAAATTTCGAAAATCAATCAATTGAGCTTATTGATTTACCTGGCGTAAATAGTCTATTCCCGAAATCTCAGGATGAGGAGTTAGTACAGGATTATTTGATAAACCAACCAGGGCCTGACGCACCAGACAAAATTTTAGTCGTGGCTTCTGCGCTTAACTTAAAACGTTCGCTTTATTTATTTGACCAGATTAGAGATTTAAATATCCCAATCGTACTGGCTATTAACATGAATGATCTGGCTCAAAAAAGAGGGATTCAGATTGATTCGGAAAAATTGAGCTTAGAACTTGGTGTTCCTGTTGTCCTCATTTCGGCAAAAAAGGGAGTTGGAATAGAAGATTTGAAAAGTGAACTCATCCAAGTTCATGAAGTTAAACCCAGAGAGCGTCACTATATCGATGAAGACCAACAGCACTTACTAGACAAGTTTTGCGACCAAAATAAAATTCAGCATCCCTATTTAGGTTTTCTAAAACTTGTTGGAGAGCAAGGTGAATCGTCTTCTAGTTTTATACGTGAAAATAATATCAACCCTACCAAATGGAAAACTAGAGAATCCATTTTAAGGTATGCATACATCCGCAATATCTTACCAACCTTTCTAGAAGTTGATAAAAGCAAGGCCGTTGATTTCACTTCAAAGGCGGATAAATTATTAGTACACAGAGTGTGGGGGTATTTAATTTTCGCGTTAATTCTGTTTGCCATTTTTCAAAGCGTATTTGTTGTCGCGTCTTACCCGATGGATTGGATTGACCAAGGCTTTGTTTATTTATCATCTTTGGTTCAGTCTTCGATGCCAACTGGCTATTTCACTGACCTCCTAGCTCAAGGAATCATTCCCGGCATAGGCGGCATACTTATATTCGTGCCTCAAATTGCTATCTTATTTTTCATTTTCTCCATACTCGAGGAATCCGGGTATATGCAGCGAATTGTTTATTTAATGGATAAGGTAATGCAGCGATTTGGCATGAGTGGAAAGAGTGTTGTTCCGATGATTTCAGGATGGGCATGTGCTGTT
>JBLIOB010000299.1:0-5179 GCA_047639575.1 Parvicellaceae bacterium | reverse complement strand
AAAAAACTGTGTTTTTCTTGAGTATGCATGGAACGTCACGCCTTCATGGGGCGGAATGAAATGCGACCCATGCGTGGGCCCACCTCCTATTACTGGAGATTTGGCATCAGCTGGAGTAAGATGGACTGGGAATGTGCAATTCACAAGGTTACACGTACGATATACCCGTGAAAAGTTTGCGCAAGATTTACTTTTTCAAGTAACTCCAAATAAAGAAAACTTTCAAGCTCGGTACATAATCACCAATCCAGCCAATGGAACTTTTGACTGTAATGCCGGTCAAGATTATTTAGTGTCATTGGTGAACAGAAGAGAGCGTGAGCTGGATGAATTACAGGTCTTAGCTGGTTGGAATCCAGATGACCGACCATATTATGTAGATAGTTATCGAGGTATGATCAAAGATGATTCAAGAAAGAATAAAGTAATTGTGCCAGTACCTGTAAATGGACCAAACGGAATACCCTTAGGGAAATTACTCTTCACTTTGTTAATAGCAATCACAGCGTTGAGTCTAATAGGAAAAGGAATATACAATCAGCTTCGTCCGAATCCGCAAATTTTATAACTAATGAAGAACATTTCCTTAACCACACTCTTACTCTTTATAGTTCTTGGAAGCAGCGCAATGTGTGTAATGTACATAGCAAAACCTACTGTAAAAAGGGAGGTCGTTGAACATCAAGGAATGTCTTCTAGAAATGCTTTTCTAAGTAAAAACACCAAATTAATAAATCATAATTCTGAAGTGATTCTAGTAAGGAGTGGTAATTCAACCACGGTTACTATGAGCAATGATTTCACTGGAAATGTGAAGAATTTTGCAATGGTTGTACCGGTCCCGACTATATTGAAAGAAACTGATATTCGAACTGTATCCAACAAACTGTTTACTGTTTTAGACGCTTATTCTAGTCCTAGAATTCAAGAAATGGCCGATTTTAATCCATGTGAATCGGCCAATGATATGGGAAGATCTTATAGAAAGGCTTACGCCATGAATTCAGGGGGTAGTTCTAAAACATTCAATTCTGTTCAAAAAGTAGCAGACCCATATAAAGTAACTGTAGAGGCCACGTATCAAATTGACGAATATGACATTGTCATTTTATCAGCAAAAGAATCTAAAGGGTTAAAACTTTGGCTAAAAGACAATGATTATCAGTTTCCTGAGAAGGCAGACGAAATTTTAGAACCGTATATTAAAAACGGGATGAACTTCTTTGTGGTCAAAATCGATGCAGCTAGGTTGAAAGAAAGAGGAAATAAAATCAATCCACTCCAAATTCAATTTGAGTCGGATAAATTCATGCTTCCTATAAGACTGGGAATGGGGAATGCTGATAAATTTCAGGATATGATTGTTTACGCAATTACTGATGAAGGTAGAGTTGAATGTGCTAATTACAGAACTGTAAAAGTTCCTACAAATAGGAACGTGCCTACGTTTGTAAAGCAAGATTTTGAAAAGTTTTATAAAGATCTTTTTCAACGAGAGTATGATTATCAGGGTAGAAACGCGATCTTTTTAGAGCACGCCTGGAATATATCAACCTTTTCAGGAGTTAGATGTAATCCATGTGTAGCGGCCCTTCCAACCGAAGCAAACTTGAAAAACATGGGGGTAAATTGGGATCACCGAACGAAAGGAGCTCATTTCACCCGATTGCATGTTAGATATTCAGAAGACAAATTCCCGCAAGACCTTTTGTTTCAAGTCACTCCTAACAAAGCGACATTTCAAGCTAAGTACATTGTTACCAAACCGGCTAAAGGAAAATTCTCTTGTGCTGAAGGCCAAAAATATTTAACGGATTTAATTAACAGAAGACATAGAGAATTAGATGAACTCCACATACTTGCAGGATGGGACCCAACAGAAAGACCGTTATACATTAAAGCGTATCAAGATCAACTATTAGATGAATCAGAACGCAATGAAATAATTACTCCCTACTCGCCATTCGGAGGTAATGGTTTCTTAACTAAACTCATTTTTAGCTTATTAATCGTTCTGTCGGTTGTTCTGTTATTGCTGCGATCTTATAGTCGTGGAAGAAAGCAGAACGTACCATCAGTATAGTTCAGCACGAAGGGGGAATCTGCAGGTTCTCCCTTTTGATAAATGAAACTAAAAAAAGCTGACTTTAGTGATCCCTATAAAAAGTTCTTGATCTCGTTTTTCTAATTCGTAAGTATCAACACCAGTACCACAGCCCATACCGGTATCTAAATCAAACGAAAATTGATGGTATGGACAAACGATTCGATTGTCCTCACACCAACCGTCACTTAATTTCTTTCCGTGATGCGGGCATTTATCTTTCATAGCAACTAAGATTCCATCTTCCTTTTTGCAAAGCACCACATCGTGTCCCATCACATCAAAATGTTTGGGTTTCTTATCTGAAATCTGATGATAAATATCATCGTAATCCCCTATTCTATGCCATTTAATTTTAGGTTTGAACATAAGATCCAGCCGAAAGGTTAATCGTGTTAAGCATATAATTATCATTGAACTTATCAAACAAAGACAAGCCAACTTCAAGTTATAAAATGAAATTAGAAGATCACTTGAAATTCTTCAATATTAATTTTCACGATAAATTTGATAATCGAGAATAAGAAGAAGAGACTATGAAAAACAGGTTTTTAAATTCGGTGCGATTTTTGATCCAAATAAACGAAATTGAATAACTTTAACCCCAATGCGTAAATTCTTTATTTTCTTAATCATTCCAGTTCTTCTTAGTAGCTGTTTCATTATTGAAGAATATGAAAATGCTGCTATTGTAGAAGAGAAACCTGTAGAGATCTCTCGTCAAGACATTCTGCAGGATAGCTCCATTGTCTATTTATCTAGACAATACAATGAAGAGAAAAAGTACTTACCCTATACCTTTGGGGCTGTATATGCCAATAAACCGCAAGACATTGTGGAGTTAGAGCAGCTTTATGAAGTTAAAAAATCATTACCCGGAATGAAATTACATTACGGGGATAAGTTGGACAGCATAATGGTAGACAATGACACCGCTATTGCCCAAAAAGAAAAGTTAATAAAAAGTAAACGGATCTATTCTACCTACGACCTTACGCATCTGTACTGCGTTCAAAACAAAGGTGAAAAAACGGTGAAACTGGTTGAAACTAAAATAATTGCGTTTCCAAATAACAAGATTAAAAACATGGAAATAGTCTTTGCTACAGACTTATCTGAAATTGAATTTGATCTATTCGAGTACTACATTCACCAAGACCCATTATACTTTAGCGATGACTACAATTATCAAATTCAAATGAACACTGCCGCGTATAAAAATTTAAACCAAGCGTTAATAGATGAACCAAGAGCTACTAAAGCCGACCTTGTTCATACTATATTGCAAAAAGTTAAATTCTACCAGCAAAACAACGGATTCGATTCAGATCTGTTTACCAATAGATTACTTTCTAAATGGTCGAAAAAACCAACTTTGCCTGTTCAAATCAAAGCCATAGTGAAAACTTCTAAACTAATTCCGATTAAGGAGTCTACTCCAAAAACTGCCGGTGGTGTAACTTATGAATATCTAGTTGGATACAAGAAGTTTTTACTCGTTAAAGGGATCTGGGACCAAGACTTTCAAGAGGAAAAAGCGGTATATTGTGAATTCGATAAAAACCATGTTCTCAAAGGGGTTCTGTTGGTGGAAGGAGAACACGAAAATTATTTTAAATGACCCGATTAATCCTTGTATTAATAATTCTAATTCCTTTCTTCTCTTTTGGACAAGAAACCTCTTATTTCGAGTATACTGACTACAGAGGTGACACCATCAAATTATTGACAATTAACGATCCTACCATTTGCGACTGTGTTAAGAAAGAATACAGAAATGATGACCAGAAGAATATTTGTGACAAGAAATACGATTATGATTTCATGTCAGAAGAGGAACAAAATGAATTTAATGCTCATGCTCAAATCTGTCGAAATCCAAGTCTTTGTGATTGTGCATTTGCGGATATGAAAGATCGCGGTTTAGTAAAAAGTTGTGATAATGAATATAGAAGATCTTGGCACTCCGAAATCCAACGCGCTGAATATTTAAAGGAAATGAAAGCTTGTACGGAAAGTGATTTGTCCTATCCAAAATTAATTGCCAAAGCCAATAAAGAACTAAATATTTGTGACTGTATCAACATTGGAAGCTATGCATACAAGCAACAACAAGAATGTAATGAGAAGTTTTTCGATGAAGAAAATTTGACAGAGAAAGAGATAGAGACTAACAATATTTTACTTCAAGAGTGTATTACCAATAATCAGTTTAGCATTGACCCTACTTTATGCGAATGTTTAGAATTCTCAAAATCTGATGATGAATTTAAAAAAGCATGTGCCTTCAAGTTCAACACAAATGAAATGACGCCTGAGGAATTAGTTGACTTTGAAAAAGCCAATGAGCTCTGCGCAGACTTGACTTTTTATCGAAGACTTAATGTGCTGGTTGACTCTATTCAGGAAATTGAAGGGGATAGTTTAAATGACGATTTTGAAGAGTCTTCTAATCTAATGCATGATTTTGATCAACTATTAGATGGTTCTATGGAGTCTCCATTCGGCAGGAGTTATGAAAATGAATGGGCAGAATCTTTAACGGATGCTATTGAAGATATGGCAGTAGAGGAATATACACCCGATAATGCGCAAAAAGGAGATTATGGAAATTTGGAAAATGACATGAATAGAATAGTTAATCGAGAAGCACGGATTACTATTTGCAGTTGCCATCAATTAAAAGAAAATCAAACCCATTTCATTGCTAGATGCCCTAATTACTTTAGAATTGATTTATTATCAGATGCTGAATTAAGCCAGTTACAGAAAATGCAAGACAAATGTCCAGATACGAAGGTTGTTAAAACGATCTGTGATTGCATTGAAATTAATGAATATGATAAAACGGACAGTGAGAAAGAGAAATGTAAAGAACTTTTGAAGCCGCTATCCACAATGGAGCTGATCCATTATATGAATAAAGAAAAAACATGCGATTAGGAGTTTAGAATTTCGATTTACGATTTTTGATTTACGATTTTAGAATTCGGATTTTGGAATTTTGATTTGAGTTTGTTGATTTACGAATAGAAATCCCAATTCTAAAATCGTAAATCTCAATTCCCTTCCTAT
>JBLIOB010000298.1:0-5181 GCA_047639575.1 Parvicellaceae bacterium | reverse complement strand
ATTCGTTGCCGCTCCATTAACCAGAAAGCAAGTAACGCAGTTCACAGCTTCGTATTGAATGTCTATTGTAGTTTCTCCAATTTTTACTCCAGCTCGCCATTCTGATACTTTGGCAGCGAATACATATTTTCCAATTAAGTCAGGAGCAGAATTAAAAATTCCAGAACTGGCATGAACTGACATAGGAACTGAACCACCTATTGGATTAGCTAAACTATAGCCAATCGCCCATGTTACAGGTGGGTAAGGTTTTGGATACGTGCCGTTTGAAGTGGGCGCTGCAGTTGCTCCTTGCAAAGGATCAACTAATTCATAAGATAATGAATCACCATCTGGATCTGTAATTGGCAATGTGAAAAGTCGATTGAAACCTGTGCAAAAGTATGCGCCTGGCGGGTAGTTTTGTAGAACTGGCGAGCTGTTTGGTCCTATCGCTGGATCTGCCATTTCTGTATAAAAAGACATGCCGGTTGAACCGGGTCCGTTTAAATTGTCAATACTTGCGTTTCGTGCATAAACTTGGGTATGTAAATAGTATCCCGGTGCGTAATTACCAATGGTAATAGTGTCGCTTGTAAATATGCCATGATCAACACATAATCCTGTTGGTACAAAGCAAGTGTCTCCAAACGGAACATATGGGAATATTTGAGGAGTTGTAATTATATATGAACTTACTAAAGCATCGGTGTCATAGCGATAAACACCAACTATTATGGACACGGGCATTCCTGAACTTCCCGATTCGCAAGAGCGAAATAAATTCACTTTTAATTGATATTGATTTGGACTTACATATATGACCTCAATGTTTCCGCCTGCTATATGTGAAGCAAAACTTGATACTGAAAAAAGAATAATAATGGCGGTTAGAATGGATCTCATAATTTTAGTGGCTTTAACGAGTAGAAGTTAAGGAATTATTATCAAAGAATCGGCTGCGAGCAGCCTCTACTATCCGAGTGATCTGTTTTTCCAAGAATTTCAAATCAATCTAGACCAATAAAAATAGATTCTAGGCTCACTGCTTCGACATACTTTCCTTCCCTTAGGGAAGGATGGCCAAGACAAATGTTGAATTTGATATAAGTTTTAATGGCCAGGATGGGCCATTAGGTCTTAAAACGTCAACTGAGAACACCCTCTTACATCAGAGTGATCAGTTCTTCCTAAAATCTCAAATCCATCTGGACCAATCTTTCCAAGATCTTGAGTGGCTATAAATGAGCAAGATTCAATGTTGGCCAAATCAATAATGTTAACCATACCTGAGGTCAAATTGTAATCAGAATAAACAGGGTCAGTGTTTTTCCTCAAACTTATTTGCATCCATTTCGGACAGTTAAAAACCCCATCACCTTTAGAATAAGCTTGCGATAATAGCTCTGTCATTCCATACTCTGAATGGATCTGGTTAACATTAAAAGCTGCTTTTAATTCTGAGTGCACCTCAGAACGGATCATTTCTTTTCTTCTTCCTTTCATTCCACCAGTTTCCATTATGCGGATTCCTGATAAATCTTGAGGGAACTGCTCCGCATAATCAAGTAAAGCATAAGTAACTCCTAGTAACGTTGTTGGAATTTTTGCCGATTGACAGAGCGTCAACACATCTTTAAGGTCTTCAAAATTATTGAGATAAAAGCCTGACATGAGAGAACCGCTTTGTTTAATAAAATGATCAGTCATGTAGACTAAGCTTGATTCTCCTTGTTCTAAATACGATGGAAGTAAACCTAAAATCACCTGATTTTCAATTTCCCCGTAAACGTGTTCAAACCCTTTGGTAAAAGCTGTTTCGTAAATAATCGGATAACGAACGAAGTGTTGACTTCTGCCAGTCTTACTGGTGCCGCTACTTTTAAAAACTAATTCAGGCGTGTCATCACCCCGAAATATTTTCTTCGTTTTAAAAAGTTCTACAGGCAGAAATGGAATTTCTTCCAGCTTATTTATCAGCTGCGGGCGAACGCCTAAGAGTGATAGGTACGTTCTGTATACATCACAGTTTTCTGCCTGAAAATGAAATATTTCCAGTGCTTTTGCGTTAAACTCTTCATCAGATTTGATGTTGAATATTGCTTCTATATGTTTGGGGAGTGCTTTCAATTTCAAATTATGTGGTAAATTTACACTTATGCGACCATTTTGGAAAATCGGGGTAGTAATATTGGGCTTAACATTTGTTATGGCTTCATGTCTTAAGCCTGAAAAATTTCCGCCAGAGCCTTCTATTGGTTTTAAAAGCTTCGATATCCTGTCCGACTCGGCAAACCTGACGATTACTTTTCAAGATGGAGATGGAGATATTGGATTAGATGAAGGCGATACGATTGCTCCATATGATACTTCTAGCATTTATCATTTTAATCTGTTTGCGCAATATTGGGAAAAGGATGATGCACTGGGTTGGATTCAAGGATTAGATTTTTTGGGCAATCCGATCGAGTTTAAGTATCGAACTCCAATAATTACTCCGTCTGGGCAGAATAAAGCATTAAAAGGAGAGATTCAAATGACATTAGAGCCATTTTTCTACAATTTAGGCTCTTCTGAGTCAGATACGATCAAGTATCGGATTATGTTAGTTGATAGAGCTCTAAACGAGAGTAATTGGGTTGAAACTGACGTGGTAATTCGGTAAATTTTAAAACTTATTTTAATTCAATACATTTAATAGGTGGATTTAAACTTATTAAATATGATGATTCCAGAATTTCTGCTGGAATTCATGTTCCTTAGTTTCATTGGAATTTCTATTATCGAAGGAATCTTCCTAAATATTGGAAGGCGAGCTCATGTGCTTAATTGGAAAGGGCTAGTATCAGCAGCATGCTTAAACCTTGTTAGTTCAATAGTTGGCCTCTTTGTTGGATTATTTTCTCGATATGAATATGAATTAGCAATCGTTCTGGCATTATTATGTTCATTTGCATCGGAAGCTATCTTGTTATTATGGTGCCGGCATGCTACTTCTAATATTAAGGTAGCACCACGACAAATACTTTTTTTACTGATTGGTAATGTCATCTCCTATATCCTACTATGGTTTACAGGGCCATTAATGATGTGAACGCATTACTAAAAACCTTTAAAAAAAAAGCGATTCCCAACCGAAGTCGAGAATCGCCTTAAATAATATAGGTTAGTATCTAGATCTCTCCAGCTACCCCCTCAGATACATTAATGATGTGATCTCCAACTTTCTCAAGTGCGTTAAACATATCACTATATGCCATACCGCTTTTCATGTTGTAATCTTCTTTTTGCATACTTTCTATATGCTCTTTTCTAATTACATTTCGATATCTATTAACTTCTCTTTCACTTGCAACGGCTTCATCCATTGTAATAGATCCATATGATGCACCGAGATTTTTAGTCATGATTTCGAATGAATCATCAATTCGATTCATCATTTTTTCTAATCGCTCTCGCTGCTCCGGGCCAAACCAAATCTTCTCCTCATTCTTTCGTTCAATTACTTTACTTATCTGATAATAGATATCTCCAATCCGTTCAAGATCGTTCGAGATACTTAACATTCCTTGAATTTGTTTAGATGCCGCTTCCGTTAACTCTGATTGAGATACTTTGCCTAAATAAGTCGTGATCTCAATTTCAATTCGATCTGTGATTTCCTCATACTTTTTAATTGAAGCATGAAGTTTAATCCTTTTCTTTCGATCTGTTTCAATTAACAAACTTCTGACTTTTTCAGACATTTTATAGGTGATGTTACCAAATTTAGATACTTCTTTCGTTGCCTCCATAATTGACATTTCAGGAGTACTCATCAAACCTGTACTTATATATTCTAACCTGAATTCTTCATCAGCATCACCTTTAGAAGGAGCAATTTTTATTACGATTTTCGCAATCAAATTAACAAACCAGATTAAGAGTAGAACGTTTAAAATGTTGAAAGTAGTATGGAAGAACGATAGCGCAAATGGAACGCTCTCTGGTTCCGTCAATGGCGACCCATAATCATTTGATACCATGTATTCATTTATGACATAAATAAACCCTTGGAAAGCAATAAGCATCCAAATGACCCCAAATATGTTAAAGACAAAGTGAGCGAGTGCGGCTCGCTTGGCATGAATGTTTCCAACCATGGCGGCAAGATTTGCTGTTATAGTTGTTCCAATGTTTTCACCCAGTACCATCGCAGCTGCTGCTTCAAAAGGTATAGTTCCATTTGCGCAAAGCACTAATGTTAAGGCCATTGCTGCACTAGAAGATTGAACAACAACTGTTAGTATCGTTCCCACACCTACAAAAAGTAGTGTGCTCATGAAGCCCATTGATGTCCATGTCCTTAAGAATTCAAGAACTTCAGGATTGTGTTTGATATCTGGAACTGCATGTTTTAATTCATCAAGACCAAGGAATAATAAGGCAAAACCGATAATGAACTCAGCTAATGCTTTCATTTTCGCTTTAGATGAAAAGAACATTGGGAAGCCAATTCCAATCATCGGAATCGCGATAACGGACATTTTAACTTTAAATCCAAGTATTGTTATTAACCAAGCGGTTATGGTCGTTCCTACATTCGCTCCCATAATTACTCCTATAGACTGCGTTAAGGAAAGAAGTCCTGCGTTTACAAAACTTACAATCATAACGGTAGTTGCTGAAGAAGACTGCACCAAAGCAGTTGTACTGAATCCAGTTATTGCTCCGAAAACTCTATTTTTTGTTAAGCTGCCAAGAATCTTTCTCATGCTGTTTCCAGCAAGTTTCTGAATCCCTTCACTCATCACCTTCATTCCATAAATGAAGAAACATAGAGCACCTATTAATTTTAGTAAATCGAATATCCCAAATAAACTGTCAATCGCAAACTCTTGGTTCCCAGACCAAATTTCATCTTCCTGTTTGAACCTAGGATTAATAACTTGTCCTGTTCTAACTACTCCAATTTTAATTTTATAACTCTCACCTTGCGTTAAACCTTTCAGCTCGTATTTCGATTTTGAGATATCAAAATAATCCGCGTGACTCCAAGTAATGTCTTCAGCTCCATCTTCCGATGTTACGATAGACGCCAAATTGGAAAAATAAACAACACCTTGGTATCCGTTTTCTTTTAACGATACGATATCATCGAAGCCCATCTCCCAGCTGACTGTGGTACTCCCATATTCAGGGTTTACTTCTACCTCACCAAAA
>JBLIOB010000297.1:0-5192 GCA_047639575.1 Parvicellaceae bacterium | reverse complement strand
AGTACACAATTCGCATACTCCGCCACTTCGTTCTTGTAAACCTTGTTCAATTGCCATATAGATGAATTTGAATCTAAAGATGCCGAAAAACATCCGAAGTACAGAGTCAACTGCGGTAAGTTTTCATGCAATGATTCTTGATTAACTTTTGTTTGGTAGTGTTTAAGGACTGCGCCAATATTTTCTTGTTGACTTTACCAATAGAAGTTCTAGGTAATTCCGTTTTGAATTCTATCTCCGCGGGTATTGGTTCTGTCGCATCTGTTTGAACAGGTAGTAAAGATATCATTTCAAAAGCTCTTAAGCAGCCAGGAACAAAAAGATTTAAAGGTGCTAGCTGACTTATAATCCATCTGTTTCTTCTGAATCATCCTCACTACTTCTATTCCTGCTATTTTCCTCTTGGCTGATTCAAACTCCTTGAATCCAAGCCCAGAACTGATCCTTCGTTTGATGAATCTGTTATCTTGCTCTACTATGTTGTTCAAGTACTTGCACTGTCTAATCTCAATCCTTGAAAAAGACCTTTTGTTGAAGGTTTTGATAGCAGATATATTTGCTCCACTCTTGTCAATGTTGATGATTTCTGAAAGACCATTTCCTTCAATTGCTTTGATCAAAAAGCTTTGAGCACTCATCCTCTGTTTGTGTTTGGTTAGTAAGAAGTCAACTGTATTTCCTTGTTTATCTACTGCTCTGTATACGTATCTCCACTTCCCCTGAACTTTGATATAAGTCTCGGCCAATCTCCATCTTCCGCCAACTGGTTGTTTGGGCTTTCTAAATTATTGATCAAGCAGCGGACTAAACTTGAATACCCAGCGCTGAATGGTCGCATGACCCACTTTAATTCCTCAGATAGCTAGTCGATCTTCAGTGTCTCTGTAGCTCAAACCAAAACTCAGCTTGCAATAAACCGCATGAAGAATCACAACTTTGGGAAAACAATGATCTTTGAACATGACTTCAGGAATTAGTGAAGCTTCAAAGTAGTGATTTGGGAACTATGGAGTGGTAGATGTGACAGAACCAAAACAACTCCATGAACTCAAATCGAAGGGAATATATAAGAATAGTCACCACAAATAAGACCGGTAGTTCTCCAAAAAATTATTGAATACTGATAGAGCAAACATCCTGCCCCGAAGGCTGAGTGCAACACCAACCATAATAAACTACAGCCCTACTTTAGCTCATTAGTGCTTAATTGTTGTAAAGCCTTAGTTTTTTATCACTTTATAATACTCTTGACTATCATTCATAAATAATACTGAAACGATATAGATTCCGCTTTTCAAACTGCTAAGATTTATAGTGCTAAAGCCTTTGTCAATTGTTTTACGAAGCTTCCCTGATGTATCAAAAATATGTATTTCTTTAATACCTTTTTCAGATTGAATATTAACAATATCATTTACCGGGTTTGGATATATTTTATAATTATTTTTTATTTCAATTAGTTCGATACTCGTAGTTGTGGAGTCAATCCAAAATTCAAAGTCATCCCAGAAAACTGATAATTCCGAATTAACAGCACTCATCCCATCAATTAGAATGCTTGAAGTATAAAGTTTCATGGGGTTGAAGTTTGTAACTCCATCAGGCAGAGAGTCTTGAGGGTGATGGGTGTAATCTGTTATATCAAATAATATATTCGTGTTATTCAGCGAGTCTGTAACTGTTACTTTATACCTGCCATTAGTTGAATCACCTTCAAAAAAATAAGTTTCAAATGTTAACCATTGCCCAGTTGGAACAGCATAGGTGTAATCAATCTCATCCCAAACATTATCCCATAATGAGTTTATGGTATCTTTTGTTTGTCCATGTGCCCCAAAATATAAATTGCTTCCAATAGCAGAGTCAGGTTTTTGAATATTTAAAGTAATTCTAAAAGGGAATGGTCGGAATGACCCATTATTCCAAAATTCCATTAAAGTAAACCAATTGAAATCATCATTGTAATACCTTAAGGTGTCAATATCAGGATGGATATACAATTTTACTTTAAATGAAAATTCTTTCAGATTGAAATTATTATTAATTGCTGCTTGAATGCGACCTTTTGGGCTTCCTCCATTAGGAACATTGGCAGAATCTAATTGAAATTTCAGAACTTTATTAGTGTTATCCAAAGGGTCATTTACTATGCTAGCCTTAGCAGCATTTGTGTCGCCTACTTCGTAGTAAATTCTGAAAGTCCCTACAGTTGGGTGGTTATCTAGGTCATTTTCCCAGTCGTATCCTGTGATGTTGTCTGTGCCGTAGATGTCAGCGTAATCCTGGTTTCCAGAGCCATTTAATTCATATTGAAGTAAATAAACATTTGATTCAAATTCTGATTTGAAAAAGAAAGTCTGTGCATTACATATCGTATTCAACAAAACGATTACTAGAATTGATAAACTTGTTTTTTTCATGCTTTTTATGTTTTCTTCTTTAGACAATAGTTTGTTGCTTTGGTTTAATTTTGCCTAAGGTCTACAACGTGAGTTCGTGGATTAACTCCACCCAAGATAAGAAAATCGGGAACGAAATAGGAAGCATTTCCCAAATGTCTTAAAAACCAATTTTAGTTGCTTGTAAAAGATGTTTTTAAGAGAAAAAGAAGGTTTATTAATGGTTGAAAAGAGGTGAAATGGCTTTGGTTTTACTCATAAGTAGTTCAAATCCAAGAGTAGGTACGGCTCTTTTCAACCGTTATACTCCTTATAGTTTTAGTGGGGATAAAGTGAGATCTTTTATAGAAATAGAAGGGCTGGAGGAGGAAAATCCCCAGGGTAAAAAGGACGATGCACCCTTATTAGAAAAAATGGATGCTCGGATGATTGAAATACAGCTTTTAAGTTCAAAATTTTTATAATTGAATAATGGCGACATTCAATTTGTTGGCCTGAATCTTGTAGAATTTGAAAACACATGCCTCAGCCAAACGAAGGCTCGTGGTTTGTATAAACCAAAGCCAACAGCCTCACACAGTAACGCCCCAAGCAGAACTGGATTAAGATGTTGCTTATAAGGGCATGAGTCATAGTAAGGACCTCAGCAGGTTCTGTCGCATCTGTGCAGAACAGGCCTTTATTTGAAAAATATCTGTGATTTCCGAATTGCTAACTAGCTGATAATCAGATTAATTTATTTTTGAAATTGGCTTAGAGTTTGTCAAAATTCACAGATGGGACAGAACCATTATTCCAGCCCAATAATAAATGTCTTTGGCTTTGTTTCTAGAAGTCATAATCATAATGAGCACAAATGCGTTTATCGAAAATATAATGGCCTATAGCAGATGAAAAAAAACCACGAAATAGGCTTGAGCGTCTCCCTCTTTTCCTGTTAAATTTGAGTCATACAATTGAAACCAAAAATAAAATGCAGGAAATATTAACATCAAAGTTATTAGGTTCTCGATTTTATAATTTGATTCGCTGGGGGGTTTCATATAATTCTCTGTAACGTTTTGAATAAAGATAGTGCCTCCTGAGCTACCAACCGCGTGTTGCGGAGCTTTAGCGCAGGTACAACGGTATTGGCTTTTTTTCTGGTTAGAAAGAGTTAATTGATTTAGGGTTAACAATCTTTAACTCACTATTGAGATTACTTTGAAATCGATATGCATAGATTCGTCAAAAATTCATAAATGATTCGCATCATTATTCCTCTTTTTCTTATGACTCTTTTGGCGTGCACGGAATCGACTAAAAATGAGACAATTGAAAAAGTCGAAAATTTCGCTCCGCAGCGATTACCTGAAGATATTTCGCAGATAACGAAAAGTGATTTGAAGGAATTGATACTCATGTTTGGCGATGCAAAAGTGATTGGTATTTCGGAGGGAACTCACGGTATGATTGAGCCATTGAATTTTAGGAATGAGCTGTTGAAACTCCTGGTTGAAGAGAAGCGAATCGGGGCCATAGCGTTTGAGTCAGGACTAGTAGAAGGTAAGTTAATTTATGATTACGTCAATGGTAAAAAAGTATCCTTAGATACTGTTATGTTAAAGGGGGTGACATGCGGATTCGGAGAGTTTGAGGTCAATCGTGAACTTTTAATATGGCTGAGAGAGTACAATTTAACTCTCGCTGAGAATGAAAAGATCCATATGTATGGCTACGATATTCCTGGATGTGCGTCTAATCCATTCTTGGAAAATGCTAGGGTTGGATTTGATTATGCTTTAGACTATTTAGACAAGATGGATTCTATTAATTCAGAAGTTCAACGAAGTTTATTGTCTCCACTTTTAGCTAAGCTTAGGGTTGGTGATAATCAAGAGGACGACCGGCCAAGTTATTTAGATATTGATTCGACTGGTTGGAATTCAATCTTAGGTGTATTGTTGGATCTGGCTCAAATTATTGAAACTAATGAGAAAGAATATGTCGCTATATCGGGCCTCGAAGAATATATATGGGCACAGCGTTCGGTGTTTTGTGCCGAGCAAAATGTGAAGTTTTTACAGGGCTTAGGGAATGCCGATTCTAATTTTTCTCCAAGAGAAAAAGGGCAATTAGAGAATGTTCGGTGGATTGTTGAAAGGGAGAAAGGCAGGAACGTAGCATTATTTGCTCATTTGGCTCATTTGGCAAAAGAACTGCATTCTAAAACAACTAATTCATTGCCCGAATTAATGGCCGGAGAATACCTTGCAGCTGAGTATGGCGAGGATTATTGTGTGATAGGAAATTTTTACCGGAAGTTGGATTGGTTTGATGATGATCCGATAATTTTAAAAGATAGCTTGTTATCAAATGAACTAGAGAAAGAGGGGATGAGTAATTTCTACATGAAATTGGATAAAACTGATCCGATTTGGCAAAAAGAATGGGCTTTTGCAAAGCTTACAAGTTATGGCCAACTTTATATGTATCCTGCAAAATCCGTAGATATTGTATTCTATAATGATATTCAAACTTGGTTATATCTTCCTCAAGAGGAAGAGGCTGATTGAAAATTCTTTCTAATGACTACAACTAAGAAACTTTTCCGTCCTAGAAAGGGCGGATATGTTTACTTAGATGATGTGTGCCTTGAATGGTAAATATAAATAAGTTCTTCTAGATTTTTTTTAGAAGATAGTCCAGAGAGTGCAAGTCTCTTATGTGCTGGGGTAACGCCTGGGAACATTAGTAAGTCGCAAGCTGGTTTGGAGTGATCCATGCAGTGAAGTAAGCGAGACTACAAAAGTC
>JBLIOB010000296.1:0-5203 GCA_047639575.1 Parvicellaceae bacterium | reverse complement strand
CTTCATAAAAAAGAGGAAATATTGCAGTAGTAATTACTAAAGGATAAACGGAATTAGCCCAATCGTAAAAGGCCCAAGCGTTCTGCGTTTTCTTATTGTATTTCCCTCCCTCAAATTCAGGAGTATCAATAACTGCATTTGGTGTTTCCATCTAGCTCAAATCTAACCAAAAAAAAAGGGTAGAACTTCCAAATGGAATGATCTACCCTTTAAAATTTCTTAAAGAATGTTATTTCACCTTAAACTCAACTCTTCGATTTTGAGCCCTTTGATACTCTTCCGTACCTTCATTAGCCAAGCCTTCTTTACCTTTACCAGAGGCAGTTAATCGATCTTCTGCGATTCCCGTACCAACTAGATAAGCTTTTACGGATTCAGCTCTTCGAATGTCTAATCCCTCTAAGTACGTGTTCGTACGGGACTCTGTAAATTCTTCATCTCCGATATGACCGATTATTTCCAATTTAATTCCCAAATTAACTGAATCTAGCATAAGTTCAGCTAAATGATCTAAATCTGCCTTCATCGCTAAATCGATATCTTTCTTCACATAATCAAAATAAATTCCTGAATACTTAATTTGTTGCTCCGTAGTCATACCGCCTTCAGCAGTAACCTGTTTGTGATACAAAACACGATCTGTATTTGTAAGTTTCTTTACACAGTCGCATTCTTCGATGCTATCCAAAACAAAAACCTCAACCTGGTCTATATAATAATAAGCAACAGGAATTTGCTGACCCATAAGATCTTTTGGCTTTTTCAATTTTTTGAAAGTCGTAGCTCGTGTATTATGGAAGTTTCCGATTAGTAAAAATTGTTCTTTTCCTTCAGCTGTGAAAACATTACAAACTGTTTCCCAGTTGAATCTACCATCAAACGTGTTGTTCTCTGGATGAAGTACAACTTTCTTCAATTCTTTTTCATCATCAAAAATGATATCAGATTTTCCTTCTACTTCAAATCTTCTTTTTGTTACATAAGCACCTAAGTTGTTAGCTGAGTACTTGCACTTATCAGCTAAAGACACTTGAAATTTCACACAGTACTGCGTACCTTTTTTTAAAGCACCTAATAGTTCAGTTTGAATATAAGTCCTAGGTTCTTTGCCATTATAACTGAAGGCAACTATTCCGGCATAATGATCTCCATCCAGAGGATCTTCACTTCCGTAAATGTTTTTTGGAGCACCTACTACATCTTTTACTCCTGTTGAAAATAAATCTGCTGCCAATCCCGTTGGCGATTCCCAGTTTGTTGCAACAGCAATCTGCTTTTGCTTTTTAAGTTTCCCTTTGATGCTCTCAAAGCTTGGATTCGTTACTAAGTTCTTATCATCTTGAGCAGTTGAAAAATTTGTGCAAACGCTTAATGACAAGGTTAAAGCAGCAATTAATAATCGTTTCATTTTAACTATGTTTAAATTCTTTTACCGTCTTAATAAAGCATTTTACTTTATCGGGATGCGTATCTGGATAAACTCCATGGCCAAGATTAGCAATGTGTTTATCGGCACCAAAGCTAACGAGCATTTTCTTCGTTTCCAATTCAATGGTTTGAAAATCAGCATATAATAAACAAGGGTCTAAATTTCCTTGTAACGTTTTACCAGTTCCAACAAGCTCTCTAGTCTCTTTTATGTCCATATTCCAGTCTAATCCAATCGTTTCACAATTCAATTTCCCCATTTCTTTTCTTGAAGCATATGCTCCTCGGGCAAAAACAGTAACTGGTACTTCGTTGATAGCATCACATATCTCTGATACATATTTCATTCCAAACTCTGCATACTGCTCCTGCGTGAGGATTCCAGCCCAAGAGTCGAAGACTTGAACTAGGTCTACTCCGGCTTCAATCTGTGCTTTTAAGTACAATATTGTTGATTTTGTAATCTTATCAAGTAACTCATGACTTAATTTAGGATCCGTATAAAGAAGCTTTTTCGCTTTACTAAATGTTTTTGAACCTTGCCCTTCCAGCATGTACGAAAAAACCGTCCAAGGTGCTCCGGCAAATCCAATTAATGGAACTCGCCCATTCAACTCCCTTTTCGTAACCGAAATTGCGTCAAGTACATAAGATAATTGATCGGTAGGATCTGGAATTCTTAAAGCATCAACATCCGCTTTAGTTTCAATCGTTTTTTCAAACCATGGTCCTTTTTTCTCAATCATTTGATATTCTAATCCCATCGCTTCTGGAATGACCAAAATATCGGAAAATATAATCGCGGCATCCACACCTAAAATATCCACAGGCTGAATGGTTACTTCAGCTGCCAGGTCTGGTGTTTCAACCAACTCCTTAAATCCAGACAAGCTGTTTCTTATCGCTCTGTACTCTGGCAATATTCTTCCGGCCTGACGCATTAGCCATACTGGTGTTCTTTCTACTTTCTCCCCTCTCGCTGCTCTTAAAAGCAAATCATTATTCAAACTCATGAAGACAAAGGTAAGTCTAGAAAATAGTTCATTGTCATGATATTGTACTTAATTAATTCCCTCTTTTTTCTTGCTCTTATAGACGGATATGAATACCCTGTTTTTATTGCTAACAATATATTTCTAGCTCCATGTGGGGTTTAATTATACACTGACTATATTTGAGCATGCGTTATTTGCTCATATTGCTTTCATTATGCTTTGCATTGCAATCAGCGGCCCAAGAAAAGGAGTTCTCACCTTCTCAAATGGCGGTAGTGGTTCTATCTGATAAGGAGCATGTAATTGGGAAAGTAATTTTGAATAGCGACTATAAAGTTGTTTTGCTGGTTAACGGTAAAGACAAAAGAGAATATAGTAAAAGCACGATTAGATTTTTCAAAGTTTTAGATCAGAACGACTTGATTATTAATCGGAAGTATATGTTTCCAGCAAAAAGTCAAACCCATTATCTGTATAGCACTTCAGCCTTCACACTCGATGAAGATCGTTTTGCTTTTCATCTGACTGGGCTATACAGTGAATTACAAATACCTACTTCTAAATCGATGGATATTGGAATCGGAACTTTTGTTGGTGCGCCTATATCTTTAACTGTTAAAAAGCGATTTGCAATTGGAAGCTCCTTAAATGTTGCGTTGAAAGGTTATGCCGCGTGGGCAAGTTACTTCTTCCCATCTGGAACCGGTTTCGCAGGACAAGCATTAATTACCAATGGAAGTAAAGAACGAAATATTACTTTCGGGCCTGGAATAGGAGTTGGCATGGCTGATGGCGAAGCTATTGGTGTTCTCTTCTCTTCATTTGGGATAAAAGCCAGAATCAACCAGAAATATAGTATTGTGGCTGATGGAATGTATGTACGCGAAATGGAATCAAGTTATTTTTTAGGAATATTTACAGGCATGATTGGTTTGCACAAGCACTCAAAAAGGAATATTACTTGGAGCAGTGGACTAGGAGTTGGTGGATTTCAAGAAATGAATTTTAATTTCTGGGGAAACCGGAATCTGGAAACTTTAACAATTCCAATGATCTATCTAGGCTTTCGAAAAGTGTGGTAAAGTACTTCATTAACTTTTCAATGTAAATAACCCATACATCTCTTCCAATTTCACTTCTTTTCTTTCACTACATTTACTTTAGAGCGAGTATGCCTTATAAAGAGAAAGAAATAACAAAATTGTATTACACCATGGGAGACGTGTCTTCTATGTTGGATGTAAATCATTCTTTGATTCGATTTTGGGAACAAGAATTTGACATTCTAAAACCCAAAAAGAATAAAAAAGGCAATCGTTTGTTCACTCCTAAAGACGTTGAGAATCTAAAACTGATTTACCATTTGGTAAAAGAAAGAGGATATACGTTAGAAGGTGCGCGAAAGAAACTTAAAAGCAATCCTGATGAGTTAGATCACAACATGGAAATTGTGGACAAGCTGAAGGGCATTAAGTCTTACTTGATGGAATTAAAGGAATATCTCTAGATAGTTTACGAATTTTAACAACCGCCCAATACTCCCGCCTTATCTGATTTCACACAGCATATGTTGACATTTACATGTGCAGAGTTGATCAATGGCAGTATTCTGATCTGAATTCCGAAAAAGTAAGAGTCAAAATGGCAGGAATTAGCTAATGGCCTAGGATTTGACTTATCTTTGTAAGCAAAGAAATTAAGAATGATTTTTATAACAAGAAGAGAGCGATTTAGCGCTGCACATAAGCTTTGGAATTCAGAATGGGAAGACCAAAAAAACTTTGACACTTTTGGCAAATGTGCGAACCCAAACTGGCACGGGCACAATTACGAACTATATGTAACCGTAAAAGGTGAAATTAACCCTGATACAGGGTTTGTGGCCGATCTCAAAGAAATTGGAAGTATCCTTAAAACCAAGGTAATTTCCAAAATTGATCATAAAAATTTAAATTTAGATTGTGACTTTATGATCGGAAAAATGGCATCAACAGAAGTTTTAGCTGTTGAAATCTGGAAAGAAATTAAAGAAGAAATTGAAGCTTTAAATTGTATTCTTCACAGTGTTAAAATTACTGAAACGGAGAATCAATTTGTAGAATATTTTGGGTAAACAGTAGAATTATGTTAAATGGAATTTTAGATCGACCACAGGTACCAGCGGATGCTAAACCTATGGCCAAAGAATTTATATCAAGTGTCTTTACTTATATGTTTGCCGCCTTGATGATTACCGCTGTAATGTCTTGGTGGTTTGCTGAGAGTGACCTTGTATTAAATCTTTTCAACCCAGAAACAGGCAGTTTAAACGGTCTTGGATATGTGATGATCTACGGTCCGATTGGATTGGTTTTTTTAATTCAATTAGGCGTGAACAAATTATCGTTCCCAGTATTAGCAACACTTTTCATCGTCTATTCTGCAATGCTTGGAATTAGTTTATCTTCGATTTTCCTCGTCTTCGAAATGGGCACCATTGCGCTTGCCTTCTTTAGTGCGGCAGCAGCATTTGGCAGTATGGCGATTCTGGGTTATACGACCAAAATAGATCTTACAAAATTTGGATCATTCATGTATATGGCCTTTATCGGAATCTTTGTGGCGTCAATGATCAATATATTTATTGGAAGTGGGGCGCTTAACTATATTATTTCGATGATTGGTGTTGTTGTATTTACGGGCTTAACGGCATTTGAGATGCAACGATTAAAATGGATGGCACACGACCCGAACATGCAAGGAGTGACCAGACAAAAAATGGCCTTAATTGGTGGCCTTCG
>JBLIOB010000295.1:0-5245 GCA_047639575.1 Parvicellaceae bacterium | reverse complement strand
AGGAATAAGTTTAGACAAGCTAAACTTAAAATCACAAGTGATTCAGCTACTTATCAAGGAAAACAGATTAATTATGAAATTGCTAAAAAGCAATTTGATCGTATCGTTGAATTGCATAACCAAGGATTAAAATCTCTTACAGATCTTGAAAATAGGAAGTTAAAAATGCAGAAAGCAAATGCAGAGATGATTGAGGCCGAGAATAAGCTTCTAACCACCCAAAATGAGCTAATCAATGCGCAAGTTGAAATGACTTCGGTTGGAGCGCAGTTCCGTGATAAAATTTCGAAATCGGAATCAGATAAGTTTACCGCAATGTCTAATATGTACGATGCAGAAGCTAAAGTTACAAAGCTTCAAAATCAGTATATGAATTATTCTATTCGAACCGGTTTATATTACATTACTGCTCCGCAAAACGGGTACATTACCAAAGCAATTCAATCGGGCCTTGGAGAAACAATAAAAGAAGGTTCGGAAATCATAAGCATCATGCCATCTGAGTATGATCTAGCCATAGAAATGTTCATTGATCCAATGGATTTACCTTTGATTAAAAAAGGAGAGAAAGTAAATATTCAATTCGATGGATGGCCGGCAATCGTATTCTCGGGTTGGCCAACCATAAGTTATGGAACATATTCTGGGAATGTTTATGCAATTGATAATTTTATCAGTGATAATGGGAAGTATCGGGTATTAGTTAAGCCAGATGAGACCAAATATGCTTGGCCAGATGCGGTAAGAGTAGGAGGAGGGACGTCTAGTTTACTACTTCTAAATGATGTGCCAATTTGGTATGAACTGTGGCGAAATTTTAACGGTTTTCCGCCAGATTATTATCAGCCAGAAGACAAGAATGTAAAACTTAAAAATAAGTAGATATGTTCAAGCAAATCGCTCTAATTTTAATAACGTTTGTGACCATTGCCAATTCCTCATTTTGCCAGGTCATAAGCTTCAACCAATATATTGATCAAGTTCGTTCAAATCATCCCGTAGTAAAGCAGGCTGACATTCAATTGGAATTTGGTGAAGCCAACCTTTTATTTGCTCGCGGATCGTTTGATCCGAAAATTGTTTCGTCATTGCGCGAAAAATACTTTTCGGATAATCAGTATTATAGCGAGTTAAGTGCGGCTGTTCAAGTTCCAACTTGGTTTGGAGTGCAATTGGAAACTGGTTTCGACCAGAATATAGGAAGTTATGCTTCCCCAAACACCGCGACCAGTTCAGGAGGGCTGCTGTATGGAGGCGTTTCAGTACCCCTTGGAAAGGGCTTAATGGTGGATCGTAGAAGAAATGAATTAGCAAAAGCCAAAATTTACCGAGAAAGTACAAGCGCCATCCAGGCGGAAATGAAGAATCGATTATTCCTTGATGCCGCCAATGCATATTGGGATTGGTATGAAGCGTGGAATCGGAGAATCATTTACGAGGAGGCGGTTAAAACAAGTTTACAACGGTACAATGGCGTTAGAAGTAGTGT
This sequence comes from Parvicellaceae bacterium, assembly GCA_047639575.1. Classification (GTDB taxonomy): domain Bacteria; phylum Bacteroidota; class Bacteroidia; order Flavobacteriales_D; family Parvicellaceae; genus JBLIOB01. The sequence goes on along the minus strand of JBLIOB010000295.1, from coordinate 3,756 downwards.
AGAACTTGGTGATCGATCTCCAATCGACTCGGTTGAGGCAAAAATTCAACTTCAGAATAGACAGATCCTCTTGCAAGAAGAGACTGTTAAATCAATAAATGCTCGAATTCAAGTTTCACAATTTCTATGGCTTAAAGGAATGGTTCCCCTTGAATTAAAAGAAGAGGCTACTCCTGAGAATAGTCAGGCTCTTTCAAGTCTTCCTATAGACGAGTTGATGCGAGACACACTTGATAAACTAATTGAGATTCACCCAAGTTTACGAATGCAGTCTTTTGAAATTGCAGGACTTAATCAAGAGATGAAATATAAACGGGAACAGCTAAAACCAAAGCTTGATTTAAAGTATAGACCACTGAATTCGCCAGGTGCTGAATTCTCTTTTCAGAATTATAGTTGGGGAGTGGATTTAGCATTCCCGATATTCATACGCAGTGCTCGTGGTCAATTAGCGATGACAAAAATTAAAAAGGACCAATCTAATTTTAAGCTGATCGATAAGACAATGCAAGTGCGAACAAAAAGCAATCAGTCTTTTAACAAATGGAAACTGTCCAATGATCTTTATTTTCAACAATCTTCGGTTGTTGCCAATTATAAGATCATGTTTGATGGTGAAACTCAACTCTTTAATGGAGGGGAGAGTTCTTTGTTTTTGGTTAACCAAAGAGAGTTAGCATTTATTAAATCAAGACTCAAACTTAACTCGATGATGACCAAGAATCAGAAAGCGGTGATAGAAACAAAATATAATGTCGGGAATCTTTACAAATAATGTGAAAATTTGTAATTTATTAATTGAATACGTATGTGTAGATTTGAATAAAATCGAAGTTAATGGGAGTGTAAATTAAAGTCTGTCTAAGGAAAAAAATATTAACCTTTGAAAGGATTCTGTAGCATTAATCTCATTCAAAATGAATTTAGTAGTTTTCTTGGAGATTCAAGCTGCTAATGTGAGAAAAGTCTTGAAAGGAGTATCCTTAGTATCAATGATTTGATCCTTCAAAATAACATTTACCACCTCAATCCCAGCCAGTGTTCGTTGAGCTGACTCGAACTCTTTGAATCCTGTGTAGTTTACTATCCTACGCTTGATCCTTCGATGGTCTTGTTCTACGATATTGTTGAAGTACTTACGCTGCCTGATTTTTATCTTCTTGAAACTCAGACTCCTTTTATTGACTCTCCAAAGTGCTGCTTTATTTGATCCACTTTTATCAATGTTTACAACCCGAGGATTCCCATTGTTTCCAATAGCTTTATTGAAGAATTTCTGAGCAGACATCTTCTGTCTGCGCTTGGGCAACAGGAAATCAAGAGTGTTCCCATTCTTATCAACCGCTCGATGCAAATATCGATCCTTGCCAGCTACCTTAATATAGGTTTCATCCATTCTCCAACTGTCACCTACTTGAAACTTACGTTGACGCATATTCTTTTCAACTAAAACCGAGAATTTATATACCCAACGTTGAAGGGTATAATGATCAATTTTTACTCCTCGAATTTCCATCAATTCCTCAATGTATCGGTAACTCAAACTAAATCGTAATTTAAAATAAACGGCTTGTAAGATGACTACTCTTGGATAGCGATGGTGTTTGAACATGCCTCTTGAGTTTTACCTCAAAAGTAGTTTCTTTTACTTTAGATCGAATTAATGCGACAGAACCAAGAGGAGAGGTAGTAGGTATTTTAGTTTTGTTTTCAATTTTGGCTTTTTCAATGTGTTACAACCTGAGTCTGTGTAATAACTAATTTTTGATCTATGAGAATCGCATATTTGAAAATTTTCATTTAGAGGTACCTGAATATAGTAATTTTCAAATAGGTTAATGCACAGTTTGACCCTTAGTATAAAGGTAGTGAATGAAATGAACCGCCTTTATACATAGTGCGTGCCTTGAATGGTAAATATAAATAAGTTCTTCTAGATTTTTTTTTAGAAGATAGTCCAGAGAGTGCAGGTCTCTCATGTGCTGAGATAATAACTACTTAAAACGCTTAGTTTGAATTGTTATTTCCCATTTCGGATAAACTAACCCTTAATCAGTTGACCACTAAATAGTTCTCCATTTTGATTAATTACTTTTACTATATAAACCCCATCTTCTAAGCTGCTCACATCTAATTGTATGCTTTGCTCTCCAGTAGTATAGCTTACAGAATGATTTTTTTTCCCTATTATATCGTATACTTCCATTGTATTTATTGTCTCATAATCCAGATACTTCGCTTTACTTAATTCAAGAGCTATAGTGGTTGAGTTTTGTGCTGGATTAGGATATATAACGAGCCTATTCAACACGCCATCCGTATTATGTTTAATGATATTTTGAACCCTGTTAGTAGCTAAAGGGTCTTCAAAATCAAATACAATGTTTGCTTTGTTTGGAATAATTTGTCCATTTTTAATACCTTTTTTAGGGCTAATCTTAAATTCTACAAATCCATTACTACCCTCTTGACTTTCACTACTATCTGGCAACAAAATATTTGTATAAATAAACTGTAACTTTTGCCCATCTCTGTGCATCACAAACGAATGACTAGATAGAACGCTGTTAATTGAACGGACATCTAACTCTCCTGGTAGCGTGTTCGTTATTTTTACATTCTGAGCGAAATACGTACCTACATTCTGAAAACGAATTTTATAGCGTAATTCTTGTGTCTTTTCAATATAACCCCCAGAACCATCTCCAACAGGATAAACCGTTAAATCATTTGGATCTACTGCCCCTACAACTGGATTAACATCCGTAAATGTGTTATCTGAAATATCACAATCACTATCATTATTCGTTATATTAGCGGTAACAGTTAGTTCTTTTCCAATTGTTGTGGCTACACTTATTGAATCTATAATACTAATGTCATAATTAGTTATGGCGTTAACAGTATCAAACAGCCATGTATATGTTACAATTGTATCATTTTGAACTGAAATACTCCATGGGCTTGATGCGCTTAAGAAAACAATATCTTCATGAACTTCCAGACTCAACTCAACATCAAATGCATCAAAAACTCCAGCGTTACCATAAATAACAGAATAAGTATTCTGAAATCCTTTTCTTAAAACGGTTGTACCTAGAGTAGCATTCAAATTAGGGTCAGAACAAGTAGTTGAATTCCCAAAGTTATTTTCGCAATAAGTTACCCCTTCCACAATAACAAGAATATAACCCGATACATTACAGTTTGCTGTCCAATTAACTGATAACTCTTGAGATAGGGAATAATTACCGGCTTCTAAAAAGAACTGATATTCTCCATTTGCATCAGTGGTAGTGAATCGATTTCCAGGTTCTACTTTCATTAATATACCAGAAAGACCAATCTCTCCAGCATCTTGAATACAGTTTTGATTCTCATCATAATAAGCTACACCACAAACCTGTATTCCATCTCCTTCTACCAAATCTATACAGTTATTAATATTTTGATTGATTAACTCTTGACGATAACCAGATGGCCATTGTACGATGATAGAATCTATAGTTGTTGCATCTCCTAAACCAAATAACGTTTTAAGCGAATTCTGACTTCCAGCTCCTCCTCCAGTTTGTGCAGACAGTTCTTTTAACTGCCAAACAGATACGCCATAAATAGTGGCTTTAACACTTATACGAGCTCCAATAGCACTTCTATTCGCATTTACACCTGTTAGGTTCATACACAACCAACTATTACAATTTGCTATACTGTTTTCGAAAAACACATTGGTTTCGTTAGAATGGTTTCCGACCA
>JBLIOB010000294.1:0-5260 GCA_047639575.1 Parvicellaceae bacterium | reverse complement strand
GTGTGCTCTTCCATCTATATTAACATAACAGCATCTTATAACAACAGAACAAGCTGTACCATAAGGCAATTATGTTAAATGTTTGCGCTAATCAAATCCAGTTCATCAGTATCTCATTGAATAGATTACAGAATCCTGTCTTTGATGCAACTAGATGGCTATTGCACTCCTGAAGGAGGAGCACAACACCCCTCAAGTTGTTTTTTTAAAGTAATGCCGTTTTTACAGCTGATGTAAAAGCGGTTTTTTCAGTTTAAATCTATGAGCGTTTTCAAGCTTTTGCATTAGCTGTAAAAATGATCCAACGAGCGAAGAGAGGCGGAAGGCGTGTAAGGAGCCTATGGAACTTACTTAACATAGTGTTATTATAAGACCCTTAGGAGTTGTATAATGTGCATTATGTTAAAGCTTTTAGGTGGAAAGTTATGGCGCAGGCTGACTTTTTTTGATCAAAAAATGTGACAGAACTATTGATCCGTACTTGTTGTAAAACCCAAATAATCATTACCTTAGAGACTAGTGGGTTGCTTGAAACTAACATATCATCTAAAGGACACGGAAAATTCAAAAAAAGTTGATTTTCTAGAATGGGAAGTCTATTCAAACACTAGGTTTTCTTCAAAAAGGGACAAGGACTACTATCCCTTTGGCCTGACAATGAAAGGACGAGAATCTAGCGCTGAGACCTACCGTTATGGGTTCAATGGTATGGAGAAGGATGATGAGTTTAAGAATGCTAAAGGAGCAGATTTAGACTTTGGAGCTAGAATGTATGATAGTAGATTGGGAAGATGGAAATCTACAGACCCGTTGGCAGGTAAATACCCTTGGTGTTCTCCTTATACGTTTGTGGCGAATAAGCCAATTGTATTTATTGACCCTAATGGTGAAATAATTGAGTTCTGCTTTTCTGATGCCGATAGTCATAATAAGTTCATGGCGATAATAAATGATTTAAGAAAATCAAGCGATAGGTTTGATTTCATATTTAATGCATTGGATAAATCTGATATTATATTTAATATCACTTCGGACGCAATGCCGTCAGGGACTTTAGGAGCGTATGGGGCCACCAATGATGATGCTCCTGTAAGGAAGAATCAAATTACATTTAATATTAATGAGCGATATGAGGGTCAGATTGGTGAGGGCACGGTTATTGAAGAGTTTTTCCATGCATTTCAAGCATTAGAAACTGGTTATGCAGAACTAATTGATGAAAATGTGAAGGCTAAATTAAAGTATGACCCGAATTCATTGATATTAGTGAGACAGAATATAAATTTACGAAGTGATGATATGCAAACCGAGGGTGTTTACGTGGAGACTGAAGCTAAATTATTCACCTACATAGTACTTATGGAGAAAGCAATATTTGAATTTGATGGAGAATTTGTTAGTGTTCAAAAAGCCAAATCAAATGATCAATATAGAGGGAATGCGAATGTTGGATCAATTCACCTAACTGATGAAAACATTTATTTAGGGAATGACATTACATCGGATCAAATGGGTGAAGCAACCACAAGATTTTTTAATTATTGGAAAGACAGGGACCAAGCTTGGTATAAATCTGGCTCATTGCGCGACAAAGCCCCTAGTGTGCTAAATAGCACTTCACCTAAAAATAGAAGTCCCTCAAAATCATCAAAGAATTCAAGTTCATCGGGCTCAAAAGCTAAAAACCCTCGTTTCTTATGACGTTAAAAACAACGTGTTGGACTGTTTTAGGATTGTTAGTATCGATGGCTTCATTTGCTCAAAAGATGCCAACTGATCTTGGTATATCAATTGATGCGGGAAGAAGTATATTTATTTCGATTGATTCAAATTCAAACCAAGTGTTAATTGGTGAATATGTGGCATCAGGGTCGAGAATCCACCTTATGTTTAATCGTTTTAATTATAAAGCAGGATTTTCAGATTCAATATCTATTGTGCTTCAAGTAAAAGACAACTCAAACATTATTTCTATATTTAATCTGTCAAAAATAAGTGAAGAAAAAGAAAGAAAAGGAGTTGACTCCAATTACCATTCACATGATTTGGAGTTAGTTGCTATTGATTCATCTTTTTCAGGAGAAAATGTACTAGCTGTATTAAGCGATAATAAATCAATGGATACCAAATTAATTTTTATTAGCCCTGATGGTTATCTCGAAATTCCATATTTCGACAAATATCTAAAGGGTAAAACGATATATCTTACTGAATCATTTTTAGATCCAGTTAATATAAAAAAAAATGAAAGTGAGGTAGATGTGCCTTTGGAAAAATTTCTTTCTTCTTTAAAAAAAGGGTAGAATAAGGTATTCGTTCAGGGTAACGCCCTAGAGATAACCGGACTATTGTGTTCCTTATAAGGACATAAGTCTATTAGGGTCTGTAGCAACACACGGTTTTTATTTGAGTAGAGGACTACCTATAATAAAACCATGTTTTTCTATGTAAAAAATAGCTGGTTAGCTCTGTTTTGAGTAGCAGATGCAATTCTCTGATTGATCTTCATCAAATTGAGTTCTTATTTTCTATTTGAGGCATTTATTACACTTGTTTTCTCTGTTGTAGGCTAATCTTTTCTCTCTGGCCACCGTTAGTACTTTCATCGGAAGACTAATAAGGTCTATTCGAAAGTTCTTTGTAAATGAGATCGTTTATATATTCTAATTCTTCGATTTGCGTTGGCCAACCAATGGTTCTTCTTTGAGATATTAAATTAATTTCCTCTTGTGTGAAATTGTAAATTGCTACTAGGCTAGGTAATCGTATATTTTTGTAGTTATTCATGGTTTGAGTTTTAATCTTTTCATACAAAAATACTGTATAATAGGGTTTTGACTTCTGCAATAATCCAACTTTATTGTTGCGCCCCCTCTGTCAACTATAACGATTAAGTCTTTGGTGTCGCGTTTTCAGGTGTCAACAATAAATATTTGCTACAAAGGTCTTGATCCCCCAAACGGGAGAAATTGCCCACGAGATTGAACTAAGCAAATAACTTGATTCTGCCGTTGTATTTTTAGAAAAGGGCAATTATTATCCCTGACGGCTCTTTTCTTCTGTATAAGGCTTTCAATAAAGTTTTTGACCGCTATTGGATTAACTCCCCAGGAATCTTCCATGGGCCTAATGCCCACATAAGCGTATATCATAGTAGTTGTTTAGTTGGGTGTTAGATAAAGCCCTTTTTTCGAGTTTAATTAACCACTTTCTGTTTAAAAGAAAGGGGGGTTCATCTTCCCAAAATTATGACGTGAAATTAAGCTGATTTTGGGAAGATAAAACACCCTCTTAAGTCAATAAATTCGGGCATTTAACAAAAACACCATGGGCAATTTCTCCCGTTTGGGGGATCAAGACCTAATAATGTAACATTCAGCCGCTAAACACGAAACGATTATACTCTGACAATCAGTTGGTTATGTCCGTGATGGCGCTCTATGACAGCTTCCCTTCCACTGGGCCTACTATGATGAAATTCTTACCTATGATCCAATCGAAATGCAACTAAGTACAACTGTAGCTCGGGATGAGTCTAAGTTTTAGACTAAGATCCTATCTCAGAGCGTAAACTTCTTACGTCTTGCCACAATCTAGGAAATAGGGTGTTTTTACGTATTTCAATTGTGCACTTTTTAATTTAAATTTAAGGCGTTAGCTAAGGATGTTTCTCACATTGTTAGTTAACTGGCCCAGTGGAAGTAGAGATGATAAGATTTATCGAAATATGGCTGTTGGCGCTGATGGCTTTCCTGCTATAAGACAATCTTCATCAGGTTTAGGTGCCAGGATTGGTGAATTTGGTCAGTTAAGTTCAGGGCTTAAAGATATCCATGAAGTTAGCCCTGGAGTAGTTACACCTTTTTCTGGCGGAATGTCCGCGAATACAGACCCTATTTTTGGAGGAGTTCCTTGGGCTGGACCTTTTGGATTTGGAGATGGAACAAGTAAACATCCACATTGGTCGCTAAACCCAAATATATTAAAAAGTCATAACTTGCAGTATGTACCTGATAATGACGGGTCGACTCACGGCACTGTGCAACCTCTTGGTCCAATTTCTACCAAGCAATATCAAAAGAATTTGGAAAGCACGAAACATCTTTGGAGAAATGAAGGTGGAGGAAAGGGGAATAGTCAGGAGTTTAAAAAATAACTTATGAGAGATATAAATCAACATATAAAAAAGCTTTTGGATGAAGGCATTGATAAATCCTCATGGTTTACATTTGTGGACCAATTGCAGGCTTTCAAAGAGCTTGGTGGGCAGCAAGAAATGGTTTTGAAAATTGTTTCAGTTGCCCAACTTACAGCTCAAGAAAGCGAAAATGAAAAATTAAGTGAATTTTTAATAGAAGTTCTTGAATTAATTTCTGGTTGGTGCTCTCCTAGACAAAGGATTTGGGAAAATGTAATTTCTTAGCTATCAACCAAGAGTCTAAAGGGGTAGTGTGTCAGAAGTGTGATAACTACAATCCGAAAATGTAATTGGCTAAGAATGAACAAGTAAAAATTTCGTATTAAGAATTTTAGAGAAGGGTAATTGTTCAGTTACCCTTTTTTCATGCTCAGAAATACGCTTTAAATCAGTAAGGCCGTTGTAAGTGTATCAAAAGTGTGGTGAACATTATTCACCCATTCACACCTTTGTCAGTGCTGATACCAATCTCATCCAAGTTACCTTCTTGAGCAATCCAGTAATTAGCATAAGCCTTCAGCTTCCCAGTTTCTTCATGTCTTACAATCGTGCCATCAGGACAGTCTAACTGCCATAAGCCATCCTTTCGGTGTACATAGAGATATTGGGTTGAACCATCAATGTGACCATTGTAGCGATTCTTTATTAGTTTGTCTTTAACCCAAATGATTGCCATTATGATTCTGTTGGTGGATGAGATGATAAAGGTAAGGTGGTGAGAGGTGGATTGATAGCTACATTTGTTAGGCTTTTGCTTCTCTGCCTAGAATAGCCTTGAGTTTTTCATCTTCGGTGTCCAGAGCATAAACAGGACTAAAACCCACTAGGGTTGCTGGATGTGTTTTACGCGCACTTCATCAAGCACCGCCAACATTCATCGATTCCGGCCTTTATAGCTCTGTAGTGAACGCCTTTGGCAAATAATAGAACATTGATTCCCCAGGGGAATACGTATTCAATGAAAAACGAGCTGCGAGTGGGTCATTTGACTTCGATAAATTGAGAAGAGTCGAAATCCGCAGAAATATCCCATAAATTAAGCTGTAAGAAGAATTCTTTGGC
>JBLIOB010000293.1:0-5309 GCA_047639575.1 Parvicellaceae bacterium | reverse complement strand
GGACAGCTGAGAATTTAATCAATAGCTCAACAACCTCTAATTCAGATCTCTCATCAGTTATAAAAGCTAAGAAATGGACAGTATAGAGCATTCATTAGCATATCAACTAGCTGATGTGGTAGACTATGTGCCCGGATCTATTGTAATAAAATCTATTCTACGCAAAAAGACAGGTACTGTGAACCTCTGCTCATTTGATATGGGAGAAATCTTAGCCACAAAAATTTCACCTTTTGATAATATGATACAGGTAATAGATGGAACAGCAGAAGTGATTATAAATGAAATATCGACTCAAGTTAAAACAGGGCAAACGATGATTATTCCTGCGCATTCTAACAACAAAGTGAAAGCTAATGAGCGATTTAAAATGCTATCTACCGTTATCAAAAGTGGTTATGAAGATGTGAGCCTATAGAAACGTAAACTATTGAGAAAGTAGACACATTGGTTTTGGACATATTGGAGTCCTCTCTATCCTCAAATCAGCGAACCTTCAATATAGAAACAGTCAATTGATTGACCTGCATTTAGCCACTCTAGAAAGTAATCAAACATTGATGGATAAACAAACCAAAGCAGATTTAACTCAGCCTGGTACCACACTCAAATAGAAATAGGACAATGGTGATCAATAAAACCAGATTAGAACTGGAATTGCTCTTTTCAGAGCTTCAAAAATATTAACGAAATAGAAACATGCATAAATTCAAACCGCTTGCCGATAGAGTATTGGTTCAAGCAGATATTGCAGCAGAAAAATCAGAGGGAGGAATCATTATTCCCGATACGGCCAAAGAAAGTCCTCAGAAAGGAATAGTACTGGCAGTTGGTACTGGTAAAAAGGATGAACCGATGACCGTACAAGTTGGAGATTCGGTATTGTACGGTAAGTACTCCGGGACAAAAATTACTGTGGAAGGTGTAGAAGCCCTTATCATGAAAGAGTCAGACATTTTCGGAATTACCAAAGAAGCACACTAAAAAAAGAAGTAGAAATAATGGCAAAACAAATATTTTTTGGAACTGAAGCAAGAAATGCCCTAAAAAATGGGGTGGATGCTTTAGCCAATGCAGCAAAGGTAACCTTAGGGCCGAAAGGTCGCAATGTGGTAATCGGGAAATCTTACGGAGCACCAACAATTACCAAGGATGGTGTAACGGTTGCTAAAGAAGTGGAGTTAAAGAACCCTGCCGAAAACATGGGTGCGCAGATGGTCAAAGAAGTAGCTTCAAAAACGGCTGATCTGGCAGGTGATGGCACCACCACTGCTACGGTACTAGCACAAGCTATTATGACCGTTGGGTTAAAAAATGTGGCGGCAGGAGCTAACCCTATGGATTTGAAAAGAGGTATTGATCTGGCAGTTAAGCAAGTAATCATTGAACTCAAAAAACAGTCTAAGCAAGTTGGAGACGATTTTCAATTAATTGAACAAATCGCTACGGTTTCAGCCAATGGAGATGCCACAATTGGTAAGTTGATTGCGGAAGCAGTCGAAAAAGTCGGCAAGGAAGGGGTCATTACAGTAGAAGAAGCCAAAGGAATAGATACCTCTGTCAAAGTGGTAGAGGGCATGCAGCTGGATAGGGGATATATTTCTCCCTACTTTGTAACGAATGCCGAGAAAATGGAAGCTCAATTTGAAAATCCTTACGTTTTACTCTATGATAAAAAAATTTCAGGCATCAAAGATTTGCTACCTATCCTTGAAAAAGTATCTCAGGCAGGCAGGCCATTGTTGATTATAGCAGAAGATGTAGACAGTGATGCTTTATCCACCTTGGTGGTTAATAAATTAAGAGGGTCTTTAAAAATTGTGGCTATAAAAGCACCTGGTTTCGGTGATCGCAGAAAGGAATTGTTAGAAGATATTGCCATACTGATAGGGGGAACAGTTATATCGGAGGAAACAGGATTTAAACTGGAAAGCACAGAGCTGGAAAGTTTGGGAACAGTAGAAAAGGTTATTGTAGACAAGGATACAACCACACTTGTGAATGGAGGTGGAATAAAGCAAAAAATCACCGCCAGAGTGAGCCAATTAAAAGCTCAGATAGAGAGTACATCATCTGATTATGAAAAAGAGAAACTGAAAGAAAGGTTGGCTAAATTATCTGGTGGTGTGGCTGTTTTGTATGTAGGAGCCACTACCGAAGTAGAGATGAAAGAAAAGAAAGACAGAGTGGATGATGCACTTAATGCAACCAAAGCTGCTGTGGAAGAGGGAATAGTACCAGGTGGTGGCGTTGCTTTTATCAGGGGAATTTCGGCCATTGAATCGCTGAAAGGTGAAAATGAAGATCAAAACACTGGTGTTTCCATCATTAAGAAAGCACTTGAAGAGCCATTGAGACAGATTGTTCGCAATGCAGGATTAAGTGGCTCAGTGATTATTGAAAAGGTCAAAGAAGGTAAGGCTGATTATGGTTTTAACGCTCGAAATGAGCAATACGAAAATCTATATGAATCTGGGGTAATCGATCCAACCAAAGTCACACGAATTGCCCTTGAAAATGCAGCTTCTATTGCTGGATTGATGCTCACCACAGAATGTCTCATATTTGAAAAGCCATTGAATGAAAGCAATTTAGATGCTCCTGCTTTTGATGGTGGTTATTAGTTTTTATAGATGTTAAAAGATTGTGCCGTTCATACACCTTATACCTACTGACATTAAAAGTGTTGATTAGGCTACAGGTGTATGAATTGGTATTTGTAAAATTACTTATATGAACAAAGAAGTATTAGAGTATTCAATACTGATTGCTGCAACCCTACTCATTGTATTCTCTCTTTCTTTTATCACAAGGCGAATTTTGAACTTTTTTATAAAGAGAAATAGCAAAGAATTAAAAGTTGATCCTACTAATTTTATTTTCCTGAAGAACTCAATCAGTTTTATTTTGTATACGATTGGATTCTTTTGGATTTTTTATAAAATACCCTATTTCAATTCTCTTGGAGCTGCGTTGTTTGCAGGAGCAGGAATATTTGCTGCCATCATAGGTTTTTCTTCTCAAAAAGCAATTTCAAATATCGTTGGCGGTGTATTCATTTTAATATTCAAACCCTTCAGAGTTGGGGACACGATAGAAATATCAAACAATCGAAAAGGCACAATTGAAGAAATCACACTAAGGCATACAGTAATTAAAGATTACGAAAACAGAAGAGTAATTATACCCAATAGCCAGATTAGTGATGAAACTCTTATCAATAGCAGTATAAGTGATGAAAAGGTAAAAAAACACATTGAGATAAACATTGCTTACGATTCAGATATAAATAAAGCAATGGAAATAATTAGAGCGGAAATCATGAAACATCCTCTAAATATAGATAACAGGGATGCACAGGAAAAAGAAGACAACCTACCTTCTGTTGACGTAAAGCTAATAAGCCTAAAAGATTTTTCTGTAACGCTGAAAGCCTATGCCTGGGCTAAAAATAATGATGACGCCTTTGACCTGCATTGTGATGTATTGAAAAGTATAAAAGGAAGATTTGACGAGAATGGAATTGAAATACCCCACCCTTATCGAACGATTGTCTTTAAAAATGACATGATAAACCGCAAAAAGGAAACGAAAAGTAGAAAAATCGTCCAATTGTCTAAAGAAAATAGTGAGGGTTTATCCGCTGAATCGTTGAATGGATTGATAAATCATGTTTTAGATAATCGCCATAACTACTCTAACCAATTTCCAAATGAATTCCAAGATTAAGAAATAATGGACATTCTCCTTCCAAGGAACTTATCCTAACCCAAAACCAAACAAAATACCGCCCCTATCCTCTTTTCGCCCCAAACGCCGCAATAAAACGTCCCCCAAACGCCAAAAAACGTGGGATGACCAACTGATTTCTGCAACAGCAGAATGAAAGCCTGGGAGGCTTTCAAGGGAAGGAACCGCGAATGCGGATGGGCGGCTTTGAATACACAAACTGTCCTCTCCCCATTAGTTTGGCGGTCAATTTTTACGGAGTATTTGGAGTCCCCTCCCCGCCACTGCTCTATTTTATCTTCGGCATCTACCATCGACAGGAAGCGATTGACGTTCAAACACTCATCTATAAAGCTACTATTAAATGATTCAATTTACGAGTTATCCGTGGGTTTCCCTGGTGGTAAAAAAGCTGAAAATCTTCAAATGAAAGTGAACCAGTTAGGGTAAAATATCTGATAATTCGAAGTTTCACAAATCCCTCGTTAAATATTACTGGTGCATATAGGTATCTCACGAAAGGAAGGTTAAATGTTACTACTGAAATTATATTCTGGAGCCTCTTTAAAGACAGGCAAATCATAACACCGTAACACCGTACCATTATTTTTATAACGCGTCCGCTTACGCGGTAATAAATTGTCAAATACACAAATTGTCAATCCCTGAGACAACGCACTGACAAGCCCAACTCCTTAGTGGCGTCGTACCTTACGACAACGCCATTGTCGTAGTACAGGATGCGGAACCAGGCATTGGTTGTATACTCTGATGCACTCCACCAGTAGCCGCTGAGGCCAACAACGAAGAATCCTCCACTAGTGTTACGGTAGCCGCCCGGAAGCCCTAAAAAACCACTCGTATAATCTCCACCATTGGTGAAATCTCCGGAAGCATTATACCAACCACTTATGGTCTTCAACTTTGTACCGGCATTGGGACCTAAGTAATTCTCTAATGTCTGCCACTCACTATATCCTCCTGTGACATCATCCCTCGGTACATGCCAGCCCGAGGGACATAGTCCCTTGCTATCATTTACGGCATGCCAATTGTACAACGCTCCATAAGTCTCTTGAGAATAGGTGCTGTATCCCCTACCTTTTGTATCATAAAAACTATATCCGCCTGCAGTTAGAGAATCCCATGCTGCATTACTTGCTGCATAGGTTATCGCACTCCCATCACTAAACTTCGTCGTTCGCAGATTCTCTGCCATCCACCATTGGGAGCCGATCTTCACAGTATTATATTCATTGCCTGCTTTATCCATCACAGTGCCTGTACTGTCTGAGGTAAATGTCTAATTCTTATTAGCAAAGGCATTGAGAAGAATCGTGTTCAAACTTGATGATTGCCTCAAACCCAATATTCCATCACTTCCCAATACTAATATACTATCACTATTCGTAGCAGCCATATTGCCTATCTTTATCTTGCCCGTAACTTCCATATTTCCAGCTACGGTAGCTTCTCCTTCCACTTTCAGGTTTTGCCCACTGACCAACGTGAAAAATAATAAAAAGAAAAAAGTAAGCGGTAGCGTGTTAATTATTCAAACGAGCATTGTTGAGTCCACT
>JBLIOB010000292.1:0-5324 GCA_047639575.1 Parvicellaceae bacterium | reverse complement strand
CAGGATCGTATTTTATTGAAATTCAATTTGATGGCTATTCTTGGACGGAAGAGTTGATTAAAAAATAAGTTTCTATTTACTCAATTTAGCCAGTCTTTTCTGAGCTAATTTTCTTAGTTGCTTACCACTTCCATTGGACTCAAACTTCGCTAATAGATTTACGTTTTCCGTTTTTTCGATGATGGCCATTAGTAATCGATTATCCTTGAATTCTTTTTTGTATTCAAAGCACTCAAAAAATAAATCCTCCAAAATTTCCTCTCTTGCAATTCGTCTTGTAAGCACTTCTCTAATAATCAACTTTCTAGTCCAGTCACCGAAACTAGGAAGCTTGTTACACATTATTTCAAACTGTTCTTTGGTAAGTAATGGTGATAGAAACAAATTCGTCACAGCTAATCCAGCCATGGATTGATCTTTGTCTACTTTAGCCATCTTGATATACTGTGCCACCTCTTTATTAGTCAACGCTTCTTTTGAAGCTAACCATTGCTGAAACGCACGATAACGAAATTGCTCTGGTGCAATCCCATCTTTTTCAAATTCGGCAATTTGTGCCAAAAGCAATTCTTCCGTTAGGAAGCCTCTTGACACCCACTTCTCGTCATACCCTAATATATCTAAATCCATCTCCCTAATTCTTTGAGGTTGCAAATGTAAGCATGAATCATGGCAAAACACTTGAAGCCCTTTAAATAGTCCAATCGCGTTAAGCTAGTGTTGATTTTAAAGAATTGACTGGCTTTCGGTTTTGTTTGAACTCTCCATCAAACTCTTCTTTCACCTCAATCGATTCGATCTTGTTAATCTTAACTTCTTCGCCTAATTCATAGGTGATAAACTGATCCACTACTTCTATCACCGCATCATCATCTATGTGACCAATGTTGGTTGCTTCGAGAATAAGTTCAAACTGATTTTCAATGGGAACCAATACGTAGTTCCAGGCAGAAGCATCTATTTCTTGTTCGTCCAATTCACTGTCGTGAATGACAAATTTTCTGTCCCAGTTTGTCTTGGGTTGTTTACCGTGATAAAACTCCCATTTGGAAAGAATGGGGGCCTCTAAGACTACTTCTCGACTAATCTTAAGTAGTTCTCCATCTCCATTTGGAGAGATAGTAAACGCCCACTTTTTAGATTCCCCTTTTTCAATATGCCAAGTAAACATGCCGAAGCTCAGAACAAGTTCGTTCATTTTTTCAACTACATCGTCTGCGCCAACGCCAGTTTCAATTGCTTTAATAATGTGATTTTCGCTAGATACGAACCATCGCCATAGGTCCACTATTTTATCCTCCATAGGGCAAAGTTGAGATTATCCCCCGAATTGACCAGCAACTACGAAGGCTTTTTTCACAGCGCTAACGGTTCCTTCTGTATTGAAGATTTCAAATACTAGTACATAAGCACCTATGCGAGCCTTTAATTGATCATTGTCAATGCCGTCCCAAGTGAAAATTCCCTCAATTGCCAAAAGCTCATTCTGAACCAAATGTTTTATTAACCTTCCTTTTGCATCATAGATAGTAAGGTTGGCAACATAACCTGGTCCGTCCATTGTATATGAGATATTAACTACATCATCAATCCCATCCTCATCTGGCGAGAAGATCTCAGGCTGGATACTTACCATATCGCCAGTTATTGTTCCTGGGAAATACTGTGAATTTTCAAACCCCGGAGTAGCATATCCCACCGATTCAGCTGCCGAATGCCAATTGGATGCATCGTTTGTCTCTCGATCAAAATCGATCCGTTCCAAAGAAACTCCATCTGCACTGCTTAACAAGGAAAACTGCATGTCTTCGTCATAGGCAAAATTATCACTTACCGAATCATCCGGCATAATCAAATACACGTGACCTGCATCATTAGCATAAGTTGGCAAATCGGTTTGGATTATTCTTCCTGAAATAGTATTTAGGTAATCAGACTTAACGGACAGACTATCTTCTGTACAAATCAAATATTCACCCGGACCGATTATAAAATTTTCTCCAATAAATTTTGGATTTGAGATCGTGTCATCATCAAAGTCTGCTAAATAAAAGCCGTAGATATCGATGAAACGAATTGAGTTATTATAGATCTCCACGAAATCATCGCCACCAGTTAAAGGGTTAAATAAAACCTCATTAATAATTAAATCTCCTGCCTCCGGTGTATGAGGTAAAACAAAACTAGTTGTTCCTCCTCCTAAATTTCCTGAACAATCATCAGAACCTGACACTGTTGCAGAATAAACAACACCTGTATCAATTGCTGTAGTTAAAGTAACCACAACATCTGCTGCGTTAGAACCGGATACGTTTGCAGCAGTAACCGCGATAGTTGGAGTAATTACAAAAGTTCCTGGATTGGTAATCTCTTCACTAAAATGAGCCAGCAATGTTACATTACTTAGTACATCTATTCCAATTAGGACTGGTGCTATTATATCTGGGCTACTATCATAAACTGAATTTACTAAACCAGGAGTTCCACCATCAACATCGTTCGATGCTCTCCAATTATTTTCACTAGAACAAGGTAAGAGCGGATTGATTTGCTCCAAGGAGTACCCTCCATCCTCTTTGTTCACATCCTTATACCAAGAGTCGTCATAACTTACCGCATCAATTAAATTAGCAGTAGCATCATTTAAAGTAACTGTTTCTCCTGCATTATTTAAGGATGGAAAAGACGTTACTCCAATCACATTTGGCCATAGTGGTGAAAAAGAAGCAACATTACCTGTTGACACTAAAATCACATATTCACCAGGCCCCAAAAAGTAAGTGTCAATTGTTCCTGAAGAAGATCCATCCGTAATTTCCCATCCAGTTATATCAAAGAACTTAGTGGTGGTGGTATTGTGTAATTCCACATACTCTTTGTCTAACAGCCCTACTTGAGGAGTTGGATCAGGCAGTAATTCATTAATAACCACATCTCTAAAAGATGGGGTGTCCGGAACAAAAAACAAAAAGCTATCTGCACCTGTTGTCATCGCGTTAGCTGCTAAATCTTCTACATTGGACACCGTTAAATTATAGGTCTGCCCGTTTACAAATGTCGTTGCAAATGTTAGGTGCACCAGGGCTGGATTTCCACCATCGATGATTGCAGTTGTGGGGTTTAAAAGTCCACCATCTGCTGTGTAATTCGTTACTAATTGTGAAGTAGTAGGGTCTAACGCTTCATCAAACACCACATCCACTTCTGTAAAGCTGATTCCTGTAGCTGAAATAAGGGTTGGAGGAGTTAAATCTACAGGGATGCTGCCCACATTGAAATTGTCAAAGTAATGACCATTTACTGCACTTGCCGCAGAAGACTGATCGATGAATACGCCAAAAGCTATAGAAGTTGAAACGGAATTATCATTTACTGTTCCGTCCGTGATATACGATCCTGTTGCTCCGTCATCTATATCTAAAGTCCAATCATCTGTTATGGTTCTTGTTACTCGAATGTTAAAAGGATTTGAGGTGCTTGAATTAATCGTTCCGTCTGTTCCATCAATAATCATCGTTGGAGTTCCGGCTACAACACTGTAAAGTGATATTTCATCTGGTGTTCCACCAATTCTCACGAAATATCCATTATTCACCAAGTTCAAATCCGCATTATCTGCCATCAGATATACATCAGAGAAATTTGCTCCGGATGTGGAGAATTGAAAATCGATGAAAAACTCCCATTGCGCATCGGCAGCAGTGGTGCTTGGTGTACTTAGATAATAGGTTGCTGCCCCAGCACTATTCGATCTAAGTTGGTTCGCATCAATTACAAAAAGTGCATTGTCGCCACTCCATGTTGGACTGCCTGTAAAATCTCCATCTGTAAAATCATCAGCAACTTGGGCAAAGATTGTTGCATTAACGAATAATAATAAAGTGGTTAAAATAATTTGCGAGAGGGTTCTTTTAATCATTGGGTAGGTATGCTTCACTTGTAAATATACTACTTTAGCGGCAAATAAAACGCTATGAAAATTGCAGTTGTCGGGGCTACCGGAATGGTAGGAACCGTGATGTTAAAAGTGCTTGCCGAAAGAAGCTTTCCAGTTACAGAATTGATGTTGGTGGCATCTGAGCGCAGCGTTGGTAAAAAAATGACCTGGGGAGGACAAGAACATACTGTAATTGGTCTTCAAACTGCAGTTGATGCTAAGCCTGACATAGCAATCCTCTCTGCCGGTGGATCTACTTCGAAAGAGTGGGCTCCTCTATTTGCGGCCAACGGAACTACAGTTATAGACAATAGTTCAGCTTGGAGAATGGATGCCGATAAGAAATTAGTTGTTCCAGAAATCAACGCATCAGAACTAACTAAAGACGATAAAATTATAGCCAATCCCAATTGTTCCACGATTCAAATGGTTCTAGCGCTATTGCCAATTCACCGTAATTATGGCATTGAACGTTTGGTAATTTCTACTTATCAATCCGTATCAGGAACTGGCGTTGCTGCTATGCAACAAATGGAAAACGAACGGAATAATATAAAAGGGGAAATGGCCTACCCCTACCCAATCGATAAAAACTGTTTGCCTCACGGTGGAGATTTTCTGGAAAACGGATACACCTCAGAAGAAATGAAATTGGTAGAAGAAACTAGGAAAATACTAGGTGATGACTCTATTCGAATAACTGCCACAGTAGTTCGAGTTCCAGTTGTTGGGGGCCATTCAGAAGCCGTAAATGTTGAGATGAAAAAGGATTATGATCTTACTACATTAAGGAAACAGCTTGCTGGAACTCCAGGGATTACGCTTCAAGACAATCCAGATGTAAACACTTATCCAATGCCAATTTACGCACATGGCAAAGACGATGTTTTTGTTGGTCGATTAAGACGAGATGAATCAAATCCAAACTCTTTAGATATGTGGATCGTATCTGATAATTTGAGAAAAGGAGCCGCTACAAATGCTGTGCAGATAGCTGAGTATTTGGTGGAGAACGAATTGGTTTAGGTGCCTAAAGACCCAATTAAGAAATTTCATTTTCTGACACTTTTAAGTTAGTTTTCATCCGTTTATCGTGTTTCTTGATCATTTATCACTCTTTTTGATCGTTTTCTGTTTGTTTTCGTACAACACAGTACCAACCAAAACAAATAATGAACTCAAAAACATTTTCTCTAGGGCGCGCTTTTACCCTTCAAGTAATCGGTCTTTACAGTATCATCGTTTTACTCACCATCCCAGCGATGATTTACGGAAACCTTCTAATGCGATTAGGTAGCATTCCGTTCATTTTATTTTTTATCCTACTCATATTCACTTCTAAGCAAATCCACTTACAATCTGACTTTGCAAAATTTCATCACTCTTA
>JBLIOB010000291.1:0-5341 GCA_047639575.1 Parvicellaceae bacterium | reverse complement strand
CCCTACATGACTGGAAAAGGAAGATGTATAGCTTTAGATCATATTGGAATGGGTAAATCTGATAAGCCAGATATCGATTATGGTTTTATTGATAGTTACAATTACTTAGAGGGGTTTATAGAGAAGTTAGGTCTCAAAAATGTCACCTTGGTTCTACATGACTGGGGTGCAATGATGGGTTTTCATTATGCCAATATGAACAGGGATAATATAAAAGCTATTGCCTTTATGGAAGCAGCAATAGATGTGCCTCGTTATGAAACAATGCCAAGAAGCATTAAAGTTGCGCTCAGCCTAATGCGCACAAATTTCATAGGAGGCCTGATGGTAAAAAGGGGTAATCTCTTTATTAAAAAAATGCTGCCTGACATGATAGTAAGGAAATTAACTAAAGAAGAAATGAGCTTCTACGAGACACCATATCCTGATCCAAAAAGCAGAAAACCGTTACATAGGTGGCCACAGGATGTCCCGATAAAGGGTAAGCCGGAATTCAGTGCCAAGAGATTAACGGACTACTCAAAATGGCTTAAAGAAACGGAAATCCCCAAACTATGTTTTTATGTTACACCGGGTGTTGGGTTTCAAGCTCCAGATCTTGAAATAGTTCAGAACGAATTTAAAAATACAACTATAATTGAACTAGGAGAAGGCTTGCATTTTCTACAAGAAGATTACCCACATGAAATTGGTGAAGGGATTGCAGAATGGTATAAGGGAATTAATTAAAAGCAATTAGGATTATTAAATAACTAAACACAATCGAGTAGACGGGTCCGCTAGATAGTCTGGCAGACTTGTCTGCTGGATTGTAGGTCGTTTGTATTCATGTCCAGAAAAGAGAAAGCCCCTGATTTATCAGAGGTCATTTCCTCGCCAAGAAGAGATTAGTTTTCTCAATGTTAAAATCCAAATGCAGCTTTTATTTGCTCTTGAGTGTTTGCATTTTTAAGCGTTAATTCTAGTTCTTTGCGTTGTTCAGCAGACAATTCAATCACTTTTTTACAATTTTTAATAAGCTCCTTTCCCATCAAGGTGCTTTTATCCACGTTGATTTCTGCGTCATACCTTACAGCTAGTTCATGTAAAACTGAATAGGACTTATCAATTAGGATTTTTGACCTCGGATAAGAAGGAGGGCCGTAAAGCTCCATATATACTTGCCGAGTACTTACAACCTCCCCGAAAAGGCTTTTTCTGTCATTTTCCATTTTCATTGATTTTTCGTTATTTATATTAATTGATTTTTTTTGTTGCACGGTTGAGTATTTAGCTTGGTTCAAACTGCATGAGCTTACCGTAAGCAAAATCAGAACCACCCAGTTAACTGTAATCATAGCCTAACTATTATTTCTGTGAGGCTAGTTTTCGAGGCGATACTTTATCGTTTTCAGCAAAATACTTCAAATCCAATAATCCATTACCAACAGCCGAACCTAGACTCAGTCTAATCAAAGGAAACATTACCTTACCTAAAAATGTTAAATCTACATTTGGTGTTGCTATTATCTTTGAAGTTGTTTCGTTTACAGCGATGACTGCAACTGTATTAATTACGTTGCTGAATACTGGTGATTTTATATCGCCTTGAAAACTAAAAGTCATCCCTCCTTCATCATACTCTATAAATTTCTCATTTATTGTACCAAAGCTCGATTCGCAAACTCTACCCCCGTAAGGTGAACCATTCAGCTTTGGTAAATCATGATTTATAACTGAGCTGGAAACTAACCCATCATATTTCCCAATATCTGCAAAATTATGTCCGACTATGTCCCAGACCTTTTCTGCAGGTGCGTTTATTGTAACTTCTTTTGAAAATTTCATAGCGTCTGTTTTTAAATGTTATTATATAATTTATAGAACAAACTTCAGGCTATTTACTTGGTATTACTTTCATGCAAAGCCCGAATAGTTGTATACAAAGCTCAGGTGGGAATATCCTTAAGTGCCTTTATATAAGGCGGATATTCTTTCACGCGTTTATTCTAAAATAAGCTGAGCTGAGAAATTGAGTTCCATTTACGATTAGGAACTTACAAGGCCAGAGATGGCCTAAATAAAGGAATTATGATTCGCTCGTGTATCTAACATTATTAAATGATCACCCTTTTTTCTTGGCGGTATTTTCTAGGAGACATGGAATATTCTTTTTTAAATGCCGAGCTAAAATGTGACATTGTTTCGAATCCACAATCCCAACATATTTCACTTATTGATAAGTGCGAAGAAGTTAATAATTCAGAAGCCTTTTGCAGCCGTTTCGTCCTGAAATATCCAAGAGGACTGGTACTGTACAGTTGTTTGAATTTTCTTTTGAAACTAGACTCGCTATAATTAGTTAAATGCGATAATTCTGAAATCGTCAAGTTATTATTCAGATTGGCTTCAATAATTTTCTCAAAAGCTACAATTTCCCCTTTTCTAATTGTTCCTAGCAGATAGAGAATATCTTTATTACCCTCCATGATTAGAATCGTAACCAGTTCCTTTAGTTTAATTCCGATTAAGCTATCCTCAACTTTTGATTTTGAAGAAAAATATGGTCTGATGGATTCTACATACGCCTCTATTATCTTATGCTCTCCTAATTCTACTACCGGTGATTTTGTTCTTTTATCTGCTTCAAGATGCAAGAAATCTATATCTCTCCCGGCAAACGCTTCTTTAATCAAATCTGGATTCAAATGAAATACGACTCCCACTAGTTCCCCTTCTCCGGAGCTGGTCACATAGCTCCCACATTTCATCAATAATGCTTCTTTAGCAGTTACCTTAAAGCGCTCAACCGGAGTTATGAGTTCATGGACCCCACTACCAACGAAGGTTAGACAGGCCTCGTCCTTCATTTCGAGATTAATTCGTTCTGCAATTTTTGACGTAAATGCGGAAGCGAATAAGTGTCCCTTATATGTTAAATGTGTCATGTCCATGCTTCCAATATATGTACTTTCTAGTCAAGCCTGTATTTTTTCAATCTGATTTCCTTAAAGCTGGAATCCGATGAGGAGCAATCGGGAAATTGATTTCCGCAAAGAGTTAGTGATGTTACTTCCATAGAGCAAAACTACATTAGATCGAGCAACAACACTTAAAACAAAGCAGGTTACTATTGCGCTATCTGATTGATACTACCAAAACATCTGTATAGCTATGTCCCTTTACCGCACCCTAATGACCTACAACGGTAAGAGCCGTATGAATTGAGAGGTGCACGTACGGTTCTGTGAGAAGTTAGGGGTGAAATCCGCCTTGCTTACTCGACTATAAGTATAGCTACCCTTCGGTTGATTCCAGCCACTGAAAGGCCTTTTGGTCAGATTTGAAAATTTTAATTGGCGTTTTAGGCTTGTTCCATAAAATAAAAAACTTAACTATAATTACATGTGCGAGGTTGTCTGATATGATAGCTACTTTTTTTCTTTTTTCCGAAGCATATTGTGTAGCAGCAATTTCTTTGGCTTCATCTGAGATGGAAGAAAATGGATTTCCATAAACTGCAACAACATATTCATTCTCACCTATTAGTTGGGCGTAACCTTGATAAATTAGATGTATATCATCAGCTTCAATAATTTCATTTTCATGAATTAAAAGGGACAAGAAATTATCCTTGATCAGTTCAATGGTAAACTTATTATGTGAAACCCTTTCCATCAGATATAAAAATATTTTTACCTCTTAGACTGAAAAATAGCACATTTTGACGAGAAATAATTGACATTAGTCGAATTTCAGTAAGGAGAGGGCAGGATGTCAATGACATTCATGTTATTTTTTTTGAAAGCTGTATGAAAGAGCCGTTGACAATTTTGAAAGTAAAAAAAATATCACATGGATTGATAGCTCGGAGAACTTTCCGGTTATTTGAGAGCTCCGGCCTTAATGACCTAAACTGGAGCCAATCGAACAAAATGGAAAGGGAATTAGAGTTGTTGTCTAGATTAAATCAGATTAATTTATCTCATGATTCAACTTCAATGCCGCAGAACTGTATATCAGCACTCCGGCTTCGAAAGAATATATACCGAATCCTCCGGCCTCCTCATCACGCGAAGTAGTCACTTTATTTTGAACAATATTATCTATCGTAATAGCTTCGGCTAAGTCTTCCATATTGCCTTGTTTCAACTTGAAGAAGACTTCTTTAATTCCCCAGATTTTGTACAGTTCATCGTTTGTCCAGTCTTTAAGCAGTTCCCTTTCGTTTAGAAAATAATGACGACCTTTTATTAAACTTCTTTGTCCTACTTCGACATCTATTCCCACAGCACCGACTTCAGAATAATACACCGAGAAATAATCTTTTGAATGACTTATTGAAATGTGCGATTTTTCTTTACTGTTAAGAACAGGAGCTCCATTGTCAAGATGGGAAACAGAATAGTTTCCAATCACATCTTTAACAATCAGATCAATAACATAGCGTTCGTATTCGACCTTAGTTTTAAATCTTTCTTTGGGTATATTATTCTCGGTGGCATTCATTAGCCAAATACATCCTACTTTAGTTTCGATTATTTGTACATAATTCATCCTTTTCAAAGTTAAAAAATAATAACATTTATAGTTGGTCCAACTCAAGCAGGATCTTTAAGATCTACATCCTTTGGTAATGTGTGGGATGAAATATTATTTTGAAAGCAAGATAAAACCGTGTCTAGTTGCATCGAAATGATTGTAGATCAGTATGCGTTTCAACTTCTTTTCGTTTGATTTTCTCAATTCAATGAGTGGTAATAATACTTCCTCTCCTTTAAGAACTTGAGCACTTAGCCAAACAGCAAAAGCCACACTTGTACGATAATCTCCAATTAGATTTTTAAACGAAAGTGTATTGGCATTTGGGAAAAGGTTATCAGAAACATGATTGTACCAAGTGCTATGATCAATGTCTCCATTTAGTCCGAGCATAACTGTATCAATGTCATCAATACTCAAACCATTATTGCTCAACATATCTGAAAGGCATTCATCCAAATCCTCAGTATTGGGATAAGTGATTTGAGCAACGTCAACAATTTGAGCGTAGTAATTTGTGGCCTCACTTTCAATGACAAACATACTTGCCCCTTCACCGCAAACTGAACCTGGAGTTATTGAAGCAATTAAATCAGTATCAGAAATGGCTTCCGTTTTATATTTGTTTGAAAGCCAATCGATGTTGTAGTTGTAATCCGATATTTCTTCAATTCCGCCAACGAGAAGCTTCTTGGCTGTTTTTTCTTCGAATAATAGCAATGCATCTAATAGTGCATTTTCAAAAGCCAATCCACCATTTGTGTAAGTAGTATTGTAACCACGGTTATTGCCCATAAGAGCTAATTGACCGGCAACTGCA
>JBLIOB010000290.1:0-5346 GCA_047639575.1 Parvicellaceae bacterium | reverse complement strand
TACTTGCAAGAAAGAAAAGAAGAGATATCGATTTCCTTGGCCTCGTCTGCATCAGACAACAGAGTTATTGAAATAGGAAGAGCTACACCTTATGCAATCAAACCTGTTAAGTCTAGAAATTACTCTATAGCTATTATTCTTGGAATTATAATTCCCCTTGGATTCATTTTTATACTGGAGAAGATGAACAATAAAGTTTATGATGCGCTTACTATCAAAAAGCATACATCCATTCCTATTATTGGATACATTGGACTTCATAAAGGAGATGATAAGCTTGTTGTATTTGATAATCCCAAGGCGATTATTTCAGAAGCGTTTCGCTCAATCCGAACCAATTTAAAATACATGAATAAGGGAGAGGCTCATGGCGTAGTGTTGCTTACTTCTTCGGTTTCGGGCGAGGGAAAAACCTTTTCCTCTACAAACTTAGCTTCTATAATTGCATTATCTGAGAAAAAGACTTGCCTCATCGGTTTGGATATGAGAAAACCTAGAATCATTGAAGATTTTGGTTTGTCAAATGAAGTCGGAGTTAGCTCGTATCTTGTTAAATCCGCCACTTTGGACCAGATAATTCAACCGTCTGGAAAAACTGATTTCTTGGACATTATCCCTTCAGGACCGATACCTCCAAATCCATCTGAGCTCATTATTAGTGAGCGAATGGATGAATTAATCCAAGAACTCAAAGGGCGGTATGAACAAATTATTATTGATACTCCGCCCATCGGATTGGTAACTGACGCATTGCTGCTTGCCAAATACTCAAACGTTAATATTATAATCGTAAAACATGGAGTTACTGTAAAAAGTCACTTAGACAGTTTGGAAGAGTTAAAACGATCTGGAAAACTCCCTAATGCTGCTATCGTGTTTAACGCAATTCAACGGAAAAAGGGAGTCGCTGGTTATGGGTATGGATACGGTTACGGATACGGTTACGGTTACGGTTACGGATATGGTGATTATGCCGATGAATCCAAAAAGAGTAGATTTTCGGGTCTATTCAAAAGAAAAAAATAACTTCGCCTGAGTTGATGGTAACTTCCGAAAGAAACACGAAACTTAAGAAAAGTATCATTGGCCTACTAGGAGTCAAGATTTTCAATTTTACCATTTCTTTTATCATGTTCCCATTAAGCCTAAGTTATTTGGGTAATGAAAAAAATGGAATTTGGCTTACAGTTGGTGCTTTTGTCAGTTGGTTTTCATTATTTGATTTTGGTCTTGGCAATGGCTTCAGAAATAAATTTGTTGAATCAACCGCTTCGGGTGATTTGGAAAAGGCCAGGTCTCTTGTTAGTACAACTTATGCGATCCTTTCTCTAATTTCATTGGTTATTTTAATTCTCTTCGTTACCGCTAATTTTTTCATCACTTGGGATACTGTATTCGACCCAAAAAATAAGGTCGCAGAAGATTTATCTGCGCTAATGCTAGTAGTGTTTTCGTTTTTCTGCCTTCAGTTTGTAGTACAGATCATCAAAGTAATTTTAATAGCGGATCAGAGACCTCAAATAGCAGGATACATGAACTCCGCAGCGAACTTCCTTGCTCTTATTGGAATTGGTATTCTTTATTTGCTGAAATCAGAAAATGAAACTGGATCATTACTAACCGTTGGTATTACTATTTCAGCAGCTAATTTAATTGTGCCACTAGTTTGCTCTTTTTTCTTCTTTGCTGGCAAATACAAGCAATATGCTCCGTCTTTAAAGCATGTTGATTTTTCCTCCTATGGATCAACTATGGGTTTAGGCCTTCAGTTTTTTGTAATGCAAATCGCAGGTTTAGTAGTTGTAACCACCGACAACATGATCATTACTCAAACTACAGGTGCATCAGATGTTACAATTTACCAAGGAGCTTACAAGTTCTTCGGAGCTGGAATGATATTGTTCAACGTCATCGTAACCCCCTACTGGAGCGCCTTCACGGAAGCGTATATATCTAAAGATTTCAATTGGATTAGGAAAATCACCAAAAAAACGCAGCTGCTCTGGTTTTTACTCATATGTGGTGTGATTTTAATGCTTGTCATTTCCCCTTGGGTATATGGTTGGTGGATTCCATCAATAGAAATCCCTTTTCAACTATCAATTATGATGGCCATTTGGGTTATCATTAATACCGGACTTTTGGTTTATTCTAATTTCTTAAGCGGTTCGGGTAAAATTCGGCTAAGTCTTTACCACTCAGTCGTTGCAATGATTATCAACATCCCGCTTTCATATATTTTCGCGGTTCCATTAGCCATGGGATCAACAGGTGTAATG
The DNA here is from genome assembly GCA_047639575.1 of Parvicellaceae bacterium. GTDB lineage: Bacteria > Bacteroidota > Bacteroidia > Flavobacteriales_D > Parvicellaceae > JBLIOB01. The sequence continues at coordinate 3,067 of JBLIOB010000290.1, read as the reverse complement.
CTGGCAACTTGCATTTGCATTTCACTTCGTTTTTTTCAACCCATTCAGTACTATTTACTGATCAACAGCAAAGCGAAAGGAATTTGGAATCGCTAAAAAAGACAATTGAATTAGGCCGTTATTCTGTAACTCCTTCTGCCTCCGCATTGGCCTTTACAATCTTATTAGCTTTGGCCAATGTGATTTTCTTGCCATCGAAATAAGCTACTACAAATGCATCCTCAATCCCAAAATCCAGCTTAATATTTTCCTTAACTATCATGGCAGCTTCGTACGAGAGCAGAACCCCGGTATAAAACCTTACATATTTCTTGGAAGCTCGCACAGCATCAACTGCTAAACTGTCGAATAAAACTTTTCTTCTAATCGCATAATAGCCAATTTGAACACGATAGACAACGCCTTTGGGCAATTCAACGTTCAAATCATAAGGAAAATCTTCAATGTCATCCCATTCTTCATATTCAGCAATTGAGGTTAAATAATTATTAACCAACTTCTTTTCTTCATCAAGATTTTTTAATTGGCTTCTTCCTTGAGCAATTTTTGTTTCTCTTTCTAGAATTGATGCTCTTACGTCTGCTAATTCCTTTTCTATTATACGCCTGTCTTGCTCACTCAGGTTTTCATTTTCCAGTTGTGTAATTAATTCTTTTTCTTGCCGCATTAAATCTAAAAGCTCCAACTCATATATTTTCAGCAATTTGTTAAAGAGCACAGAATCCGTTTGTAACCGATTCGCTGTGTAATCAGTTGAATCAATCTCAGGCACTTTTGAAATTGTATCTGTCACTATTGGTTCTTCTTCACCTTTTTTAATTAGCATACTTGCATGATAAGATGATGCCGAAGAATACTTAATCGTAGCTAGAATTGAACTTTTCATACTAACTCCATATGCAGAACCTGCCTCTTCTTCAAGAATTTTCATTTTCTTCAATGCCAAGTCAATCTTATCTTTAGACGCTTGAAGTTGTTCGAGCGGTTCAAATTGTCCTGGAATCAATTCGATGCACGTAGAAATTACTCTAGCTGCTGCAATTAAATGCGCATTTGCTTTAAATATGCTTCCGTTACTCCATGAAGTATTCGAATCCGATATAACTGTACGAAGTTTTTTCACTTCGAAATATGCAGAATCTGACAATTTAGCTGCACTTACAGCAACATTTCTTGCTCGAATTTTGAAAAATGATGAGCTCGATCCACTTTGTGCATTTAAGACAAAAGGCATTACAAAAAGGAAGACAATCAGCTTATAGCGTACCATAGATCTATAGTAAATATAAGCAAAGAATTAAACTGAACTTATTTTTATAAGTTGCGTTAAACATAAAAAGTTGATATTTGTAGTTATGAAGAAGATATACATCTTATTTCTATTGGTTGTTTTTACCGGGTTTACTGGTTTTACTGGGTTCTCTCAATTGGACCCTTCTGGTGAAGAGCTAGAATTACCTGGATTTTTTGACAATTTTAGTGTCGGAGGGCTTAGCGGAATTTCATTATTTCATGGCGATTTGGCTAATTACTACCTCTTTCCTAAGAAGGAAGATCGTGGAAACGCCATTAAGTATGGTTACAAGCTCTACGTTGAAAAAGACATATGGAAAGGCTTAGGAGCGCGCTTGATGTTCTCAAAAGGACGCCTTGGAGGTGGAGCTCAAAAAGGCTTACAATCTCATTACATGAACTTTAGAGGTGATTATTTTGACATTACCCTTCAAGCGAAGTTTAGATTAAGTGATTTTATTTTCAGAAAAGCTTCTGGCTCTAGATTTTTTATACACGGTTATTTCGGATATGGTATTATTGGATTTAGGTCCTTAGAATGGTATAAAGCAACAGGCTTGGTAAGAAATTATGTTGGATATGATCAAACTGCTGAAAGTGGTGAGAATTATACAAAAATTTTGGAATCCAAAGGAAAAAGAAAAATCAAACAAGTTTTCCCAGTTGGTGTTAAGTTTGGATATCAAATTTCTTCAAAAGCTGACTTAATATTCGAGTATTCCTTGAATAATGCTAGAACCGATCAAATGGACACATGGGTAAGAGAATGGACAGCTGACGACAAGTACGGATTCTTTGGCTTGGGGTTACAGATTACCTTTAATAGAGATAGTGAAGCCTTAGAACCTCTTTTTAAACGAAAAGAAAAGAAAGACAAACAAGCTAATGGTAAAAAGGGCGATGCCCCTTCTAATCAGGAAGTGTTGAATGCAGCGTTGAAAATTCTTGAAATCCAGTTAAAATTATTTGAGATGAACTATCTCAATCCTGAAGGAAAGCAATAATCAACTTTCTCTACAATCCAAAGTGAGCACCAAAACTGAGTAGGTTCTGGTTCCCCCAGAAGTATCCCGCAGAAACGTTTTGATTCCCAGTAATTGAGTTTATTGTAAATCCAAGATTTACGGATGCATTATTCATGATTTGATAAGATGCTGAAAATTTAATTGCAGAATGGGTCCAATCTACAGTTTCCATCCAATTTAGCCCTTTAACGTTAGGAACGCCCTGGACAACTTGAAAAATGTGTTCTGGACCCTTCCTGGATTTTGTGTAAGATAAAGACGCTGTGAGCTTCTTTACGGGCTTAAAAGCCAAGCTCACATGAATCTCATCTGAATTATCTAAAAGATGGTGTCCTAAAGTAAATTGATTAGAGGCAAAAGTAGTTGTTGCCTGATCATGACGAAATGCCCATGGATTGGTCCTGGTATATTCAAAAGTTAAAAACGTGTTTGGTAGTACATTACTCATTTGAAATCCACCTTTCATACTGAAGAAATTACTATGGTTGTCCTTATCCCACAAGTTGGAGAAGCTAATCTCATCAACGAACATGGTTGCGTAAAAATGAAAATGCTTTAATCTTCGAACGCTAATGTCAAAAAACAATTGAGAATTCTGACCTATCTCATTACTGCCGGCACCGTTATATGTATGATCCAACGACTTATAAAACATTACGGGCATCAGATATATTGGATTGAACTTATTGTCATAAATCGATGAGTTTCCAACAGAAATACGGATTCGATCGAAGGGCTTAAATGTAAAC
>JBLIOB010000289.1:0-5411 GCA_047639575.1 Parvicellaceae bacterium | reverse complement strand
TAATTTCATCTCTATTTGTATTATGTTTAACACAAATATGTAACTCATCAACGTAATCTATTTACGTTCCTGGTAAACTTGCCGATACGCATTTAAATTTATTCTCTTTGTGGTTCTCTGTGCTTCTCCATCTTTCTTTGTGTAATAACTATAAAAGTCAGATTTACTCATAAATGGGTTTAAACACTTCCTTTCTGAAACAATAATAAATAAGTGCCAATTCCGCAACGAGTCGGCCGTTCAACGTTTGCGTTGTAATATTACTTCAACTTAAAACATTGAACCATGAAAAGGATTATACAACTCGCTTTAACATTTCTTATTATCACAATGCTCGCTCCGAGCTGTCAAAAATATAACGATGGAGGCTAAATTAAAAAAATGCGAATAGATTTGACAAGTAAACCCGCTAATCCATATTAGCTTGTTGAAACTTAACATTCATTAAGAAATATCAAGCCGATCCCTTTCGTTTCTTTGTTTTGGGCACGAATGCCCGATTCAATGAGTATACTTAAAAAGTTAGCAGGTCAAACAGCAATCTATGGATTGACTGGAATGATAGGAAGATTCTTATTCTTCCTGCTTACGCCTATTTATACTAATAAAGAAGTATTCGATCAGGCTCAATTTGGTCAAATTACGGAACTGTATGCTTACATGGTTTTCGTTATGTTGATTATAACATTCAGTATGGAGACCAGTTTTTTCCGCTTTTCAACGATAGATGGGAACTCTAAAAAATCCGTTTTTGCAACAGCTATAGTAACAGTTGCAACGCTCTCTGGCTTATTCTTGGCAAGTACGTGGATTTTCACAGATCAGATTGCCACATGGACTAAATACCAAGCAAATCCAGAATATATTAAATGGTTAGGGGCCATTTTGGCAATGGATGCGGTATCCGCAATAGCCATGACTAAGTTACGATCGCAAGAACGAGCCGGGCGTTTTGCGTTTATTAACTTAACAAGTGTTATTGCCAACATCGGATTAATCTTATTTTTCTTAGTCTATTGCGGCATGAACTATGAGAACAATAGCAATGCTCTTATAGATGCAGTATACAATCCCGAAATTGGAATCGCCTACGTGTTCATTGCCAACATGATCGCTAGCGGAATTAAAATTCTACTTCTAATTCCAGAGTTCAGTTTTGGCGGGTTTAAGTTCAATATGACTCTTTTCCGTCAGATGATGCCCTACGCAATCCCATTAGTAATATTTGGATTTGCTGGAAGTATCAATGAAGTGATTGACCGAATAATGTTAAAGGAGATTGTGTATGATTCGGGATTGGCTAAGGGATTAAGTCACGATAGCGCATTGGAGGCAGCCCAGGTACAAAACGGTATTTATGGGGCCGTTTATAAAATCTCGATGATCATCATTATCTTCTTACAAGCATATCGTTTTGCAGCAGAACCTTTCTTCTTTAATAGAGAAAAGGAGAAAAACTCTAAATTGATGTACAGTCGAATTATGACATTCTTTGTAATTGCGGTTGCTGTTATGTTCTTAGTGGTTGTGTTGTATTTGCATGTGTTTAAATATTTTATCGGTGAGAGTTACTGGCAGGGGCTTAGCGTAGTGCCAATTCTATTGTTAGCCAATTTTTCTTTAGGGATTTATTGGAACCTAAATATGTGGTTTAAGCTGACCAAGAAAACTAAGTTTGGAGCTTACATGGCAGGAATTGGTGCAGTAATAACTATTGTAGGGAACTACGTATTCATCCCAGTTTATGGGTACGAAGCTTGTGCTTGGGTTACTTTTGCGACATATGTTTCATTAACAGTATTGTCTTATTTTCTTGGACAGAGGCACTATCCAATACCTTATAATTTACGAAAGGTGTTTTTGTACATAGGATTAGCTGTATTGATCTATTTCATAAGTTCACCTTTCGATCCTGAAGAATCGTTTACAGGGCTGATGTGGTTGTATCACACTGGGCTCCTTGTAGGCTATATTGCTATTGTATTATTCATAGAAAGACCAAAAAAATTAATACCTTCGAAAGACGTTATTGACTAGGCTGTATCTAGATTTTAAGGGAATCAGAAACCATGGAAATTATAAACAAATCAAAGCACGCTATTCCGAAATACGAGACAGAACTGTCAGCAGGAATGGACTTAAGGGCTAACTTAGATTCAGCTATTACATTGGGACCTTTGGAAAGAGCCTTGATACCAACTGGATTGTTCATCGCTCTATCACCTGGAGTTGAAGCTCAGATTAGACCCAGAAGTGGTTTGGCTTATAAAAAAGGAATTACCGTATTGAATTCCCCTGGAACCATAGATGCGGATTATAGAGGAGAAATTGGAGTGTTGCTGGTGAACTTATCGAATGAAGCATTTGTTGTTGAAGATGGAGAACGAGTAGCTCAAATGGTAATCGCGAAACATGAGCAAATAGATTGGCAAGAAGTTGTTGAATTGAGTGAAACGGAAAGAGGCATTGGAGGTTTCGGTAGCACTGGAGTAAAGTAAATTAGTGAAATTTTACCCCGAAGTTTATCGGAGCAACACGAAAAAGAGGACAAATAGAAAAAGTATGAAAATAATAGTGCCAATGGCAGGAAGAGGATCTAGATTAAGACCTCACACTTTAACAGTTCCGAAACCTTTGGTTCCTGTAGCAGGAAAGCCAATCGTAGAAAGGTTAGTTGAAGACATTACCAAAGTATGTGGGGAAAAAGTTGATGAAATCGCTTTTATCATTGGAGATTTTGGAGATCAAGTAGAGAAAGACTTAGTAGCTATTGCTGAAAGGTTAGGGGCCAAAGGCTCGATTTATCACCAAGAACAAGCATTAGGAACGGCACATGCTATCTATTGCGCAGAACAGTCACTTTCTGGGAATGTAGTTGTGGCATTTGCCGACACTTTATTTAAAGCTGATTTCACGCTTGATTCAGACGCAGATGGTATTATTTGGACAAGCCAAATTGATGATCCAAGTGCCTTTGGAGTAGTAAAGTTAGACGAGAACAACATCATTACTGACTTCGTAGAAAAGCCTGAGACATTTGTATCGGACCTTGCGATTATTGGTATATACTACTTCAAGGATGGCGACATGCTTCGAGAAGAAATTAAGTACGTGCTCGATAATGAAATTATGGACCGTGGAGAGTACCAGCTAACAGACGTTTTAGAAAACATGAAGGCTAAGGGCACTAAATTCAAGACAGGAACAGTTATTGAGTGGTTGGATTGTGGTAATAAGAATGCGACTATCTATTCTAACCAACGAGTGTTAGAATTTATAAAAGATGAGGATATCGTTGCAGCCAGTGTTACCAATGAGAACTCTGTGATTATTCCACCGTGTTTTATAGGAGAAAATGTAAAGCTAGTGAACGCAATAGTAGGTCCACATGTATCTATAGGTGAAAACAGCGTTATTGAGAATACCATTATTAAAAATTCAATGGTTCAGCTTGATTCAAGTGTGAAGAACGCTATTATTGAAAACAGTATGATTGGAAGTAAAGTTAAATTTGAAGGAGCATCGTTAGATCTAAGCATCGGAGACTTTACAGAACAAAAATTATAATTGAAGAAACTTATTTACATAGCAGTTATTCTTATTGTCAGTGTATCCTGTACTGCCACAAAATCAGTGTCGGATAAAAACAAGAAATCTAATAAGGGTGAACAGCTGACTGGTGGAGCGGAGCAGGTATTTCGTTCTTTGTTTCATGATGGGAATAAATTTTTAGCGATTGGAGATTATGAACAGGCGTTTGGGTATTTTACCAAAGCACTCAAAATGAACTCGGAGTGTGGAGCTTGTCATTACCAATTAAGCGGATTGTTTGACTTTCAAGGAAGAACATCTTTAGCAGTAGAGTCAGCGAAGTCTGCGGTAAAGCTGGAGCCTGAAAATGAGTGGTATCGATTGCAACTATCCTACATCCTGCAAAGAAATGGAATGCATGAGGATGCAATCTCATCCTTTAAGCAACTAATCGCTTTAGACCCAAATCGAGCAGAATATTATTTCCCAATGGCCGAGTCTCAATTGGAGCTGGATCAGCATGAAAAAGCAATTAAAAGCTTTGAGATGGCGGAGAAAATATTGGGGTCATCTCCTGAGCTTTCCATGCAAAAGCATCGTTTGTATATGGAAATTGGAGATGAAGACAAAGCAATAGCGGAATTGAAAAAATTAATTGATAATAACCTGGACGATATATCCTTTCTGGGAATTCTAGCTGAGGCGTATGAGGAAATTGGAGAAAAGGAAAAAGCGCTGGCTACCTACGAACAAATACTGTCGGTTGATCCACAGAATGGTTTAGTTCGGCTTTCGTTGTATGATTACTTCAGGTTCCATGGGAATTCAGAGCGAGCCAAAACGGAACTAAGAATAGCCCTGGCTTCATCGGATGTACCTATTGATGCTAAAATGCAAGTCATGCTCAATTACTTTGCTCAAAGCGAAGGAAATATGGAGAAAAAAGTTGAAGCATACGACTTCTTAAGTATTATGGCGATAGTGGATTCTACTGAATCCAAAATGCATACGGTGTACGGTGATTTCCTTTATAGAGATGACCGCAAAGAAGAAGCACTAGCCAGATATCGAAAGGCAGTTCAATTAGACCCTGACCACTTCTCAATTTGGAATCAAGTAATGCTAATCGAATCCGAAATGAAGGAATTCGATTTTATGTTAAAAGATAGTGAACTAGCACTGGAGCTTTATCCGACTCAGCCGGCTTTTTATTTTTTCAACGGTCATGCAAAATTGCAGAAAAAGGATTACGATGGAGCAATAGAGGTGTTGAATACAGGGAAAGAATTTGTAATAGGCAACGAGTTACTCCTAGCTGAATTTCATCAAACATTAGCGCAGGCGTATCACGAGATAAAAGAACACAGCGCTTCTGATGCTAGCTTTGAAAAATCGCTGATCTATGACCCTTCGAATGCTTTTACGATGAACAACTACAGTTATTATTTATCGGAAAGAAAAGTAAAACTAGAATTGGCTGCAGAAATGTCTAAAAAGTCGAATGAATTGATGCCCGGCTCTGCATCCTTCTTAGATACCTATGGTTGGATTTTATTCCAACAAGAGAATTATTCAGAAGCTGAAATATGGCTTTCGAAATCGATGAATTTTGGAGGTAAAGAAGATGGCACGGTCTTGGAACATTATGGTGATGTGCTTTTCAAGTTGGAAAGAGTTTCGGATGCGGTAGATTATTGGACTAAAGCGAAGCTTAAAGGAGGAGCCTCGGAACAAATAGATAAAAAAATTGAAGAGAAGAAGTACTTTGAATAGGCGAATAAAAAGGACGTTATTGAATAAAGTTCAGGCTTGGAGTATGTTTTTGATGGTTTTAATTTCATCTTCACTTGTCCTCGTTGGCTGCAAAGTGAAAAAGGAGG